>WLEG01000221.1 GCA_009704425.1 Actinomycetota bacterium
ACGGTCTGGGCGAACGACTGGGCGAGAACCACGAGGTGCTGCGCGACGCCCTGGAGAACATCCGTTTGGCTTTCGTACAGGTGAAGAACACGCTGTAGCCGGCGCTCAGCCCCCACCGCGACGACCGCGAACCACCCGACCGTCACGACACGCCACGCCCTCGGCCGCCAGCAGGCGGGCCTGCTCGACCTCATGACCGGGCACCAGCCGCCCCGAGGCGTTCACCACCCGCCACCACGGCAGGTCGAGATCCTCGGACCACTGCGACAGAACTCGACCCACCAATCGGGACTGGCGGGGGTGTCCGGCGTCGCGGGCCACGTCGCCGTAGGTCACCACGGTTCCCTCGGGGACGGACAGCAACACGGCGACGAGGTCGTGGAATCGTCGGTCGTCAGACCGGGGTGACGGTGGCGGCTTCTTCACGACCGAACTTCGTGACGACACGGAACGACACCCGGGCGCCCACGGCGATGTCGCGCGAACCGTCGGAGATCTCGGCGCAGTGGAACATGTACTCGGCACCGTCGTCGGCGCGCACCCGACCCAGTCCGACGTGGGCGTCGAATTCGACGACCGTGCCCATGGTCAGGCCACGATCTTGGAGATCGGCAGTTCCAACAAGTCGGAAGCGCCGGCGTCCTTCAACGCCGGGATGAGCGTGTTGATGGAACGCTTCTCCACCACGCTCTCGACGGCGAACCCGCCGCCGGCCAGTTCGCTGATGGTGGGCGACTTCGCCGACGGAAGAACGGCCAACACCTTCTGCAGGTCGTCGGCACCCACGTTCAACTTCACCAGCACCTTGCCGCGTGCGTCGAGTGTTCCGAGCAACAGGGTCATCAACTGGTTCATCGCGTGACGCTTGGCCGGGTCGGCGTGCGACGCCTTGTTCACCACCATCTCGGTGTAGCTGACGAGCATGGTGTCGATGACGCGCAGTCCGGCGGCCCGCAGGGCACGACCGGTCTCGGTGATGTCGACGATGCAGTCGGCGATGTCGGGGATCTTGGCCTCGGACGCGCCGTACGACAGTCGCACGTCGGCCCGAATACCGCGCTCGGCGAAGTAGCGACGCGTGAGCGACGGGTACTCGGTGCTGACCCGCACGCCCTGGGGCAGATCGGCCACGCTCTGGGCCGGACTGTCGCCGGCCACGGCCACCACCACCTTCACCGGATCGCTGGTGGCCTTGGAGTACTTCAGTTCGCCGAGACTCTCGACGGAACTCTCGGTCTCCTCCACCCAATCACGACCGGTGATGCCGATGTCGAACAGACCTTCGGCGACGTACTGCGGGATCTCCTGCGGACGCAGGATGCGCACCTCGCTGATGCGGGGGTCGTCGATGGTGGCCTTGTAGTCCACACTGGACGAGCGCTTGATCGGAAGATCGGCGGCTTCGAACAACTCGAAGGTGGCCTTCTCGAGGGAGCCTTTGGGGAGGACGAGGCGCAACACGCCCCTGACGCTACCGGTGCGACCCGACCCGATGGCCGTGAATTCGGACGTCGACGTCCCGTCAGTGGGACGTCGGTCGGTCGTCGAGCAGACGTAACGCGTGCGGCAACACGTCGATGACGGCTTCGATCTGCTCCACGCAGCCCTTGGGTGATCCGGGCGTGTTGCAGATGATCACCGAACCACGGATGCCCACCACCCCGCGCGAGAGTCGACCGAGCGGACTGACGAGTCGCATGGCCTCGGCCAGACCCGGGGCCTCGCGCTCGATCACGCGTCGGGTCCCCTCGGGGGTCTGATCGCGGGGCGCGAAGCCCGTTCCGCCGGTGGTGACCACCACGCCGGCGAAGTCGGCGCAAAGTCGTTCCAACGCGGCGGCCACGTTGTCGTCGCCGTCGGCGGTGAGGGCCCGCTCGACCACCGTGAAGCCGTGGCGTTCGAGGCAGGCCGCCAAACCGGCGCCCGAGGTGTCCTCGCGGGTGCCGTGCACCACTCCGTCACTGACCGTGAGCACCTTGGCCAGGAGCGGACCGTCGTTGGTGTTGCCCGTCGCGCTCATCATTGTCCTCCGCGACGACGGTAACGGATGATGACCATGCCGTCGGTGTCGGCGTGGTGTGGCAACACGCGGTGACCGTGCCCGAACGCGCGCCAATCCGGCCCGAGAGCGGGAAGGAGATCGTCTCCGTCGCGGTCGACCACGTCGAAACCATCGGGAACGACGTGTCCGATCGACTCGGCCGCGGTGATGGTGCACACGCTGTACACCAACACGCCCCCGGGGCGCACGAGAGGGGCACTGGCCGACAACACGCGGTGCTGAATGCCCACGAGATCACGAACGTCGTCCTCGGTGATGCGCCAACGCGCGTCGGCGCGACGACGCAAGGCCCCGAGCCCGGAGCACGGCGCGTCCACCAACACCCGGTCGAAGGAGGCCGCGGAGAACGCCGGTGTCGTGGCGTCGCAAGCCACCACCGGCAATCGCTGTCCGAGACGCTCGGCGTTCTTGGCCACCAATCCGGCGCGCGACGGTTGCCGGTCGGCGCCGATCACCCGCGCACCGGTGGCCGCCAGTGCGGTGGCCTTGCCGCCGGGACCGGCGCACACGTCGAGCACGATCTCGCCCGGACGGGCCCCGACCGCGGACGCGACCCACTGCGACGACTCGTCCTGCACGTAGCCGTCGTCACGGGTGGTGACCGAGGCCGCCTGGTTCATCCGCTCCAGCGCGTCGGTGGCCTCGTCGCCGCATTCGTCGGCGAACACCCGCGCGATCCAGTCGGGGTAACTCAACCGCGTCGCATCACCACTCCACACCATGGGCTTGGTGGACACCTTGCGCAACACCGCGTTGACGAATCCACTGGTCTTGCGCGAGGCCAGGTCGACGGTGGCCGACACGGCGGCATGCGGCGCCACCTTGGCGAACTGCAATTGGTAGGCACCGAGACGCAACAAGGTGCGCGTGGCGTCGTCGGGCTCGCTCATGACGAAGCGATCGACCAGGGCGTCACAGGCGCGACGCATGCGGGTGGTGCCGTAGACGAGTTCGGTGACGAAACGACGATCCATGTCGGACAACGACGAGCGCGACAACATCGCCGGCAAGACCAGATTCGCGTAGGCGCCCTCGTGATCGATGCGCATGAGGGCCGCGTAGGCGACCGAGCGAGCGGACTCACCCATCGCCGAGCACCTCGCCCGACGTCAACTGGGCACCGTTGGCCCATGCACCGGCATCCATGCGGTTCTTGCCCTCGGCCTGAACGGTCCGCAGTACGAGGACCCCGTCGGCGGTGCCCACCACCACGTGACCGTCCACGGTGCGGATCGCACCGCGATCGAGGGAACCGAATTCCGGCGACGACGGGCGCACGTCGGCCGCATGGATCTTGAGACGTCGTCCCCGATGCGTGGTCCACGCGCCTCCGAGTCGGATGAGTCGCGAGATGGTCGCGGCGTCGCGCGACCATTCGATGCGCAACTCGCCGGGCTCGATCTTGGCGGCGTGAGTGGGTTCGCCCTCCTGCGGGACGGGCACGCTCAAGCCGTCACGAAGTTGCCGCAACAACAACGCGGTGCCATCGGCGATGAGGCGCGCGCGGATGTCGTCGGCCGTGGTGCGCTCGTCGATCGGCATGCGCGCCGTCGCCAACACTCCCCCGGTGTCGAGACCCTCCTCCACCTGCATGATGCACACGCCGGTCTCGGTGTCGCCGGCCAGCAAGGCCCGTTCGATCGGCGCCGCGCCACGCCAGCGCGGGAGCAGCGACACGTGGATGTTCACCATGGGCAACTCGCGCAACACGTGTGGCTTGACGAGGGCGCCGTACGCGACGACCACACCCAGGTCGACGGGTTCGCGACGATGCAGGTCGAGCAACTCGTCGACGGCGTGACCCACCGTCAGCCCCAATCGCTGCGCGCACTCCTTCACGGGACTGGGCATCAGGTCCGAGCCGCGTCCCCGACGCTTGTCGGCGCGGGTGACCACGTGGGCCACCT
>WLEG01000222.1 GCA_009704425.1 Actinomycetota bacterium
AGCGACTTCGCGAGGTCGAGGAGCCAGGAGTGGACGATCTTCATGGTCGGCTCTCAGAACTGCTCGATGAATCGAATGTCGTTGGTGTACATCTCGCGGACGTCGCCCACCCCGTGACGCTCCTTGGCCATGCGATCGATACCGAAGCCGAAGGCGAAACCACTCCACTCCTCGGGGTCGAGGCCGCCCGCCCGCAACACGTTGGGGTGCACCATGCCGCAACCGCCCAACTCCAGCCACGAACCATCGGGAGTGCGAATGTCGAACTCGGCACTCGGTTCGGTGAACGGAAAGTAGCTGGGGCGCAGACGACTGCCGAAGCCCTCGCCGAAGAACGCCTTGGTGAAGGCGTCGATGGTGCCGGCGAGATCGGCCAACGTGATTCCCTTGTCGATGACCAGACCCTCGATCTGATGGAACACCGCCAGGTGCGTGGAGTCGGTGGTCTCGTTGCGGAAGACGCGACCCGGCATGATCATGTAGATCGGTGGCTTCACCGTTTGCATGACACGGATCTGCACCGGCGACGTGTGCGTGCGTAACACGGTGCTTCCCGTCGTGCCGTGATCGACGTAGAAGGTGTCGTGCATGCTGCGCGCCGGGTGCGACGGCGGCATGTTGAGCGCTTCGAAGTTGTACCAGTCGGTCTCCACCTCGGGGCCTTCGGCCACCTGGAAACCAAGTCCGACGAACACGTCCTCGAGCCGTTGCCACGCCTGAGTGACGATGTGCGGACGCCCGCGACCGGGGGCGGTGAAATGCTCGGTGAGATCGAGGGCCTCGGCGGCCAGCTGCACGTCGCGTTCGGCGCGGGCGACGACGGCGATGCGCGCGTCGAGCGCGTCGCGCACCGCGGACATGGCCTCGTTGACCGCCTGCCCCGCCGACTTCTTCTCCTCGACGGTGGCCAACTTTCCGAGCCCGGCCTTCACGTCGGCCAGGGCACTCTTCTTGCCCAGCAGTTCGGTGTCGAGAGCGCGCAACTGGTCGCCCGTGGTGGCCGCGGCGATGCGGGCCTCGGCGGCGGAGCGAGCGGCGTCGATTGCTTCGATCATGACCCGACAACCGTACCGCAGCGCGCCCCGTCGACCACGGAGCGATTCCGACGTGAATTCTTCGACGTCACGACGCCGACCGCCGTTGACGCGCCACCTCGAAACACAGAACCGTGCACGCCATGGCCACGTTCAGGCTCTCGGAACGTCCGGCGTGGGCAATGGTGATCCACTCGTCGACGTCCGCTTCGTCGGACAATCCGTGCGCCTCGTTGCCGAGCACGATGGCGACCCGACGTCGCAGATCGGTGTCGGTGTGGGACGCCCCGCGATGCGAGGAGGTTCCCAGTCGCACGATGCCCGCGCGACTCAACCGGTCCAGATCCACGTCTTCGACCACCGGCACGCGGAACACCGCACCGGCCGACGAGCGCACGACCTTGGGATTCGACGGATCGACGGTGCCCGACGTGAGGGCGACACAGTCCGCCCCGGCGGCCTCGGCCGAACGCAACATGGTGCCCAGGTTCCCCGGATCGGCGATGCCGTCGGCCACCACCACGAATCCGGCCGTGTCCAGAACCTCGGACCCGGCGAACGAACGCTCGACGACGGCCAGCACGGGTTGGGGTGTCTCGGTGGTGGCGATCCTGTCCATCACTCCGGGGGCGAGGTGACGGACCGGGCCGGCACCGACCACCGGTTCGGCCCCCGGCGCCACGAATTGCTCGGTCACCCGCCACCCGGCGTCGACGGCTTCGGCCACGAGGACGGCGCCTTCCACGATGAAGGCACCTTCCTCGGAACGCGAAGTGCGGCGCCCCGCGAGGCGCCGCACCCGTTGAACCGCTGGATTGCTGAGAACCAGTTCGTGGTTCAGATGAACTCGCTCAGTCGAGCGCCGCCTTGGCCGCCTCGCAGAGGCGACCGAACGCGGCCAGGTCGGTGACGGCCAGATCGGCGAGGATCTTGCGGTCGACTTCGATGCCGGCGGCGTTGAGACCGGCGATGAAACGGCTGTAGCTGATGTCGTTCAGACGGCAGGCCGCGTTGATGCGCTGGATCCAGAGACGACGGAACTCGCCCTTCTTGGCGCGACGGTCGCGGAACGCGTACTGACCGGACTTCATCACCTGCTCGTTGGCGGCGCGGACGGAACGGCTCTTGTTGCCGTAGTAACCCTTGGCGCGCTCGAGAACCTGACGACGGCTCTTCTTGGCATTCACTGCACGCTTGACTCTTGCCATGACTCTTCTCTTTCTTTCCTTGATCCTGTGTGAGTAACCGGTCGATCAGCGCTCGGCGAGCAGGCGCTTGATCTTCTTCTCGTCGCCGGAGTGGACGTCGACCATGCCGTCGAGACGACGGGTGCGGGTGGACGGCTTCTTCTCGAAGAGGTGCTGACGGTTCTGCTGCAGGCGGCGCAGCTTGCCGGTGCCGGTCTTGCGGAAACGCTTGGCGGCGGTCTTGCTGGTCTTCATCTTGGGCATTGCTCTGATCCTTTTCTTTCGACGCGGGGCGTCCGGATGTTGTGAATCACTCGGGAGTCACGGGTTCGGCCGCGACGGCCTCGCCGGACTCCTCTTTCTTCTTGACGGGCTTCTTGTCGGGAACGAGCACCATCGTCATGCTGCGACCTTCGAGTCGGGCCTGTGTCTCCACTTTGCCGACCGCGGTGATCGCCTCGATGACCTCGTCCAGAATCTTGCTTCCGAGCTCGGGGTGAGCCATTTCGCGTCCGCGGAACTGGAGCGTCACCTTGACCTTGTGGCCGTCGGCGAGGAACTCCTGGACGTGTCGCACCTTGGTGTCGAAGTCACCCTTTCCGATCTTGGGACGGAACTTGACTTCCTTGACCGTGATGTGGGCCGTCTTCTTGCGCGCTTCGCGCGCACGTTGTGACTCCTCATAACGGAACTTGCCGTAGTCCATGATGCGGCACACCGGTGGCGTGGCCATGGGGGCCACTTCGACCAAATCGAGGTCGAGTTCCCGGGCCAGGGCCAAGGCGTCGGGGACAGCCTTGATCCCCAACTGGGATCCATCGGGACCGATCACCCTCACTTCCTTGGCGCGGATGCGCTCGTTGTAGCGAGGTTCGTTCGTCGGCGGTGCTATGGCTGTTCACTCCTGTGCAATGGGCTGACCTCCCATGGTGTGTGGATACATGACGACGCGAAGTCATCACGGGTCAGCACCGCACGTGGCAGTGGCCTTCTCGCAGTGACCCGAACGCACGGTGCCGGTGAACCGGTGGTGGTCGGGTGGGGGCAACGCCCCACTTCGCCTCAGTTGTGACCGCTAGGGTAACCGCTCCGACCAGCAAAAACCTCCGATGGACCCCCGATGACCGACAATTCCGCCCCCGACCACTCCGGTATCGACGACCCGGACATCGACGCCGCCGCCGAGGTTCTGGCCGAGGCCCGCCAGCGCCTGGCCGAGGCTCCCGCCGACCTGGTGGTGTCCAACCACGCCATGGGTCTGTACGAACTGGCCGCCATTCACCTGACCGCCGCTCCCCCGAATCTGGTCGAGGCGGCTCTGGCCATCGACGCCCTCGGCTGTCTGGTGGACGGCCTGGGCGAACGACTGGGCGAGAACCACGAGGTGCTGCGCGACGCCCTGGAGAACATCCGGCTGGCCTTCGTGCAGGTGAAGAACACGCTGTAGCGCACGCTCAGCCCCCGCCGCGACGACCGCACACCACCCGACCGTCACGGCACGCCACGCCCTCGGCCGCCAGCAGGCGGGCCTGCTCGACCTCGTGACCGGGCACCAGCCGCCCCGAGGCGTTCACCACCCGCCACCACGGTAGGTCGAGATCCTCGGACCACTGCGACAGAACACGACCCACCAATCGGGACTGGCGGGGGTGTCCGGCGTCGCGGGCCACGTCGCCGTAGGTCACCACGGTTCCCTCGGGGACGGACAGCAACACGGCGACGAGGTCGTGGAATCGTC
>WLEG01000223.1 GCA_009704425.1 Actinomycetota bacterium
CGCTCGAGCATGATCCCGGTGTTGATGATCACGCGGCCGTCGGGCGGAATCGCATCCACCCACTCGCCACCGACCTCCACCTGCAAACCGGGTGCGGTGGCGCGAGGCAGGGCCGTGATGAGGTTGATGTCACCGTGAGCGCCGGCCCACACGTGACCGCCCTCGGGTGCGTCCTTCATGGACGGGTAACGAATGGCGCGCGTCAACGTGGGACCGTCCTGCACCATGTCGTCGAAGAAGGTCTCGGCGCATCCGATACCGAGCGCGATCACGCGCAGGAATCGTCGTTGCAGATCGGCGATGGCGTCGTGGAATTGGTACAGCACCTTCGACATGCCCGGCACCACGGCATCGGGAAGCAGTTGCTCGGGATACGAGCCGGGGAACTTGCGCTTCAACGGATGCCCCGCGGCCACGGGCGACGCCCAGTTGAGCATCTCCTTCCAGTCCGGCTTGTCACTGGAGGCGGCGGTCTCCACGAGAAGTCCGGTGTACCCCGTCTGACCATGGGCGCCGGGAGCCACGAACCGTTGTTTGGTGTCCTGGTCCATCGAGAAGAACTCGCGCAACATCCCGTACGCCGTGTCGAGAAGGTCCTCGGAGATGTCGCTGCTCGTGTAGACGAAACCGGTGGCCAGACTGCGCCGCACGCCGTCGATCACCGCACGGCGACGCGCCTGGTCGCCCTTCTCGAAAGCCAGCAAGTCGACGTCGAGGATCTGATCCGACATGTTCATGACGCTAGTGCCGACGACAAATCGCGCCACAGATCCTCGACGTCCTCGATGCCCACGCTCATGCGGATGAGACCGGGGTTCACGTGCGCGTCACCGGCGTACTTCTGACGTCGCTCCATCGTGGACTCCACGCCGCCCAGGCTGGTGGCCTGAACGATGACGCGAACCGAGGCGCACGCGCGATCCGCGGCGGACGCTCCGTCCTTCAGGATGAAGCTCAGCATCGGCCCGACGTTCTTGGCCCACTCGACACCCGGATGAGCGCGCAAACGCGCGGCCAACTCGGTGGCGTTCCGCGTGGAGGCCTCGTACCGAATGGGCAGAGTGCGCAGACCGCGCAGGGCGAGGAACGCCTCCAGCGCACCGGGCGTCGCCCCCACGAACGTGCGGGCCTCGACCAACGCGTCGTGAACGGCGTCGTCGGTGGTGGAAGCCAAACCGATCATGAGGTCGCTGTGGCCACCGATGAACTTGGTGCCCGAATGCATCACCACCGTGGCGCCGTCGGCCAGCGCCCGTTGCCCCATCGGCGTGGCGAAGGTGGAGTCGACCGCGGTGCGCGCACCGAGGCGAGCGGCACCGGCGCACAACGCGGCCACGTCGCCCTCGTCCAGCGTGGGGTTCGTGGGCGACTCGATCCAGAGCAACACCTTGTCGGCCCCGTGGACCAACGTTCGTCTCTCGACCTCGGCCAGAACGCCGGGGGTGTCGGTGATCTCCACCTGCACCGTGTCCAGTTGGTCACGTGCTCCCATCAACTCGAACAACTTGCGCACACCGAGATAGCTGACGGTCGGGATGATCACCACGCGGGGCCGCAACGCGAAGATGATCGCGGAGACCGCTCCCTGGCCGGACGCGAAGGAGACGCAACGCCCTCCCTCGAGCGCTCCCACCGCGTGCTCCAACGCCTGCCACGACTCGGTGCCGTCGGTGCGGGCGTAGTCGGGGGCGTTGCGGAAGTTCGAGGCCAGCACGATGGGCTGGTTGATCGGTGCGCCGTCGCCCGAGGGTCGACCGACGCTGACCGCGATCGTGCGGGGCGAGAGATTCTCAGGATTCATGACGAACGAACACCTCCGGTTGTCCGCCGGTGTGAACGAAGACGACGTCGTCGTCGGTCCCCCACCGGCCTTGTTCGATGTTGCCGAGCAGTCCGGCCATTCCCTTGGCCGTGTACACGTCGTCGACGACCCACGCACCGTTGTGCGCGGCCCATCCGCGCGCCGCGCGCGACTCGGCGGTGGGGATGGCGTAGTCCGGACCGAGCCAGCGGCCGTCGACCTCCACCTCATCGTCGTCGACCGTTCCGGTGAGCCCCACCACCGACAGCGCGTCCCGCGCCAACTCGGCCACCGAGGGGAAACCGGCCACCACGCCCTTGGCCACGCCGATGGCGACGATGTCGGGCACCATTTCACCGGGATGCGTGGCGATCCACGCCGCCCGACCGGCCACCAGTCCCGCGTGCGTTCCGCCGCTCGACGACGTGAAGACGATCGCGCGCGGCACGAAGCCGGCATCGCGACACTGCGACATGATCTCGTCGAAGGCGACGATGTACCCCACGGATCCGACGGCGGTCGAACCGCCGATGGGGATGGACGTGGCCACGAGCCCCTGCGCCGTCAACTCATCGGTGAGGGCCTCGCGGGCGATCTCCAACGAGCCCCACTCCGCCGGACCCGCGCCGGTGAAATGCAGATGCGCGCCGAATCGATCGGACAGCAACTGGTTGCCCTCCAACACCGCGGGACGATCGCCGGCCAACACCAGGTGGGTCTCGAGTCCGAGCACCGCACCGGCCGCCGCGGTCATCCGACAGTGGTTCGACTGCCCGGCCCCCACCGTGACGAGGCACGTGGCCCCGTCCGCCAGAGCCCGCCCACAGAGGAACTCCAACTTGCGGGCCTTGTTGCCGCCCATGCCCAATCCGGTCAGATCGTCGCGCTTCACCCACAGTCGGGGGCCGTTGGCGAGGGCCGGACCCGCCTCCAAGGGGGTGGGCAAGGTGGCCAAACGGACCCGGGGCATCCCGTTCCACGCGCCCAGCCGCTGGTGGCGCCCCGTCGAAGACATACCCGCAGGCTATTGCCCTGTCGGCTCGTGCCGGTCCGACCTCGGAAACGAGCCCCACCGAGTTGGTCCGGGTACAAACCTCAAGACTCCGTCGAACGTGACTCCACGGTGAAAACCTTGTCCGCGCTCGCCCTATCGTGGGATTCGGGAGGGCCGTCTGCTTTCTCGACCGCCCGCCTGTCCCCCTGGGCGGGAACCACCGTGGACAACGTCGAACCCGTCACCGTCTCCTCCGCTTCGACCGATGTGTCGACGTTGTTCAACCTCCACTACGCCCGATTGGTGCGGTCCCTCACCGTCATCTGCGGCAACTCCGAGGAGGCCGCCGACGCGGTGCAGGAAGCCTTCGTGAAGGCCCACCTCAAGTGGCGCAAGATCGGCACCTACGACGATCCGGTGGGTTGGATCCGGCGGGTGGCCATCAACAAGGTCCGAGACGGTCACCGCTCTCGGGTCCGCCGCGAACGCATCGTCGACCGACTGTCCACCCTGCCGAACGTCACCTCCGAGATCCCCGAGATCGACGAGGTGGCCGGACTCCTGGCCACTCTTCCCAAACAACAGCGCGCCGTCGCCGCGATGTTCTACGTCGAGCAGATGTCGGTGCTCGAGATCGCCGCCGCCCTCGAGATCTCCGATGGCGCCGTCAAGTTCCACCTGCACCAGGCCCGAGAGAAACTGCGCGCACACATCGAAGCGGCGCGCGCGAACGAGGAGTCCGACCGATGAGCCCGATGGACCGTATGGACGACGACTTCCGTGATTCGGAGATCTCGTCGTTGCTCGCACGCGTGGGCGGCGACTCCCCCGCCACCAACGCCGCGTACCAGGAAGTGTTGGGGCGTGTTCATCGAGTGCGTCGACGTCGCACCATCGCCACCAGCCTCGGCGCCGCCGTCGTGATCGGCGGAATCGGCGCGGTCGTCATCCAGGGTTCGTCGCGCGATGCCGATCGCATCGCTCTCGACCCGCGATCGGCCGTCGTCACCACTCCCGACGGATCGATGGTCACCACGCCCGACGGGGCCGTGGTCACCGTGATCACGCAGCCCGGCGACATCACCATCGCGCCCACGGTCCCCGGCAACGGCAGCTCGCCGACGGGCAACACCGATTCGACCCCCGGCGGTTCGAATTC
>WLEG01000224.1 GCA_009704425.1 Actinomycetota bacterium
CCGAGGACACGGGCGAGGCCGTTCGACAGCTGCAACGTCGCCTCGGTGCCGCCGGATATCTCTCCGACGCTGGGGTGATTCCCGGGGTGTACTGCGCCGGAACCCGTCAGGCGATCGCCGATTTCCAGCTCGATCGTGGTCTGGCCGTCACCGGATTGTGCGACGAGGGAACCTGGACCACCCTCATCGAGGCATGGTGGAGTCTGGGTGACCGCCCTCTCATGTTGCGCTCACCGAACCTTCGTGGTGATGACGTCGCCGAGTTGCAGCGAATTCTGTCTCGCCTCGGCTTCGATGTCGGACGCATCGACGGTATCTTCGGGTCACTCGCCGCCCGCGCGATGCGACAGTTCCAAGAGAACGCCGGTCTGGACATCGACGGTGTGTGCACGGCCGAGACCGTCATGGTTCTGCGTCGCCTCTCGAAGATGTCCGGCGACGGACCCGGCATCGCTGCCGTGCGGGACACCGAACACGCCCGTGCCGGACAACCGTTGGCTGGCCGACGGGTGGCGTTAGGGTCGTTCGGGGGTTTGACCAGCGTGTTGGAGGTGTTGAGCACACTTCTACGTGAGCATGGGGCCATGCTGATCGAGACGGTTGACGACGAGGCGGCTCAACAGGGGGCCACCGCCAATCTGTTCGGGGCTGATGTGTACGTGGGCGTGGAGGCCTCAGACGAACCGCAATCCCGGGTGGCCTTCTACGCCGTGCCGGCGTTCGAGTCCGCCGGCGGGCGGGCCTTGGCGCATCTCATCGAGCGGCACATGCGCGACGTGGTTCCACGAATGACCGTTCACGGGATGCGATTGCCGATCCTGCGCGAAACGAAAATGCCGGCGGTCCTGGTGACCCTCGGACCGACCGAGGTCATGATGGGGCGGAGCCAACGGATCGCCGATGCCCTCTTCCTGGCATTGACAGCCTGGGCACCGTAAACACAGACCGCCTGGTCGTGTGGCTTGGTTATCCACAGGTTTATGCACAGTCTGTGCAGAACCTTCGTGTACATGTTGAGGGTTTCTTGACCCTCACTCGTCGTCGGCGTCACCCGCACCCATCATGAGCAGGTAAATCCGCTCCAAGTCTTCCAGTCCGGCGAAGGTGATGGTGACCGATCCCTTCTTGTTCAGTCCGGCCATCTTCACCTCCACCTTGGTTCCCAGGTAGTCGGAGAATCGTTGCTCCAACTCCAGAACCGCCGGTTGACGCAATCGGCTGACGGGTCGGGTGGTTCCCCCTCCGGTGGACGGTCGTGCCTCACCACCGTCGAGACCGGCTTGCTCAAGACCTCGATCACGGATGGCTTCTTCGACAGCGCGCACCGACCAACCCTCGTCGGCGGCACGACGGGCGACTTGTTCCTGGTACAGACGATCGGGTGAGCCCAGCAACGCCTTGGCATGGCCCGCGGTCAACTTTCCGTCGGCCAACAATCCCTGAATGGACGGGGGAAGGGTCAACAAGCGCAGGGCATTGGAGATGGACGCTCGACTCTTGCCCACTCGCTTGGCCACCGCATCGTGGGTGAGGCCGAAGTCGTCGATGAGTTGCTGGTACGCCGCCGATTCTTCGAGGGGCAACAAATCCTGTCGGTGCAAGTTTTCCACCAGAGCCTGCTCCACCGAGGACATATCGTCGGTGGTCTTCACCACTGCGGGCACCGTGGCCAATCCGGCCCGTTGCGCGGCCCGCCAGCGTCGTTCGCCTGCGATGATCTGATAACTCCCATCAGCAAGAGCCCGCACCAAAAGAGGCTGCAAAACGCCGATTTCGGCAATGGAGGCACTGAGTTCGGCCAGAGCTTCCTCATCGAAATGCAGACGGGGCTGATTGGGGTTGGTGCTGAGGTCCCCCACGGGGATCTCCAGCAACGCCGGCCCCCCACCGCCGGTAGGCGGCGTGGCCCGTCCTTCGCCGGACGGGATGAGGGAATCGAGTCCTCTACCGAGACCTGGGCGTCGCGCCACCGGCCACCTCCTTGGCAGCAAGTCGATAGGCGATGGCGCCCTTCGACGAGGGGTCGTACACATTGATCGGTTGGTGGTGGCTGGGGGCTTCCGACAGCTTCACATTGCGGGGAATGCGGGTGGGCAGCACCTTGTCGCCGAAATGCTCCCGGACTTCGCTTTCCACATCCGACGACAATTGAGTACGGGCATCGAACATCACCAGGAGAATGGTGCTGACGTCGAGTTCCGGGTTGAGGTTGCGCTTCACCAGATCCACGTTGCGCAACAACTGACCCAGGCCTTCCAATGCGTAGTACTCGCACTGAATGGGAACCAGCACCTCGCGCGCCGCGACCAAGGCGTTGACGGTCAACAATCCGAGTGACGGAGGGCAGTCGATGAGGACAAAGTCGTAGTCGTCGATGACGGACTCAATGGCTCGCTTCAGTCGACCCTCGCGGGCGAACTGGGGGACCAGCTCGATCTCCGCCCCCGCCAAGTCCAGATTCGAGGGGGCGACGAAGAGGTTCTTCACCGATGCCGGCTCGATGCAGTCCTCCATGGGGGCATCGTGCAGGATCACGTCGTACATGGAGGTTTCGATGCCCCGGGTGTCGATTCCGACGCCGGACGAGGCATTTCCTTGCGGATCGAGGTCGACGAGGAGGACCCGATACCCGGCTTCGGCCAAACAAGCGCTCAGATTGACCGATGTGGTGGTCTTTCCCACTCCACCCTTCTGGTTCGCCACCGCCAGGATCCGCGGAAGTTCCCGTGGGGACATCGAGTCATCGGACATGTCGATCACAGTACCGGATCGGTGTGGTGTGTTCCACGTGGAACGTCGGCGGGGGTTCGTCCGCCTGATTCCGGGTGTTCCACGTGGAACACTCTCAGTGTGGCTGGAGGACGGCCACACCCGTGGTGATGGATTGAAGGACCACGCCCTCCACCGATGACCAGCGGGCGCCGTCCGATTGCGGTGGCTCGCTGACCAAGATCCGACCACCAGGAGCCACGAGCGGAATGGCGAGGCCCACCGTGTAGTCCGGGGGACCGAAGCCGCGACTGGTCACCACATCCCAGTGACGGCCCGGAAACCGATTCGGAAGGTCCTCGACGTCGGCCTCCAACACCTCCACGCGGTCGCGAATGCCCAGTCGGCCCACCAAACGCACCAGAAGGTCCGTGCGCTTGGCCCGTCGGTCCACCAAAGTGATCTGGAGTTCCGGACAGGCCATGGCGATCACCAGTCCCGGGTCTCCTCCGCCCGAACCCAGGTCGAGGACAGTTCGGCACGACGGGGGGAGAGCGGTCACAAAACCCAATGAATGGTCCACCACGTCATGTAGTGGTCGGACCCCCAACATGCCGATGCGCTGGGCTTCGCCCAGCGCATCGATCAACTTCTCTCGGTTGTCAGGGGTGAGGGCCGGCATCAGCCTTCGGTGGCGCTGGCCGGGGTGATCACCACACGCCGGTTGGGGTCCTCGCCCTCGGAGTGTGTGGCGATGTCGGTACGACCGTTCAGGGCGTCGTGAACGATCTTGCGGTCGGGTGAGGGCATCGCCTCCAGGGCGCGGGGGGTTCCCGTGCTCACCACTTCGTCGGCCACCTGATTCACGAAACGACCGAGGGCCTCCTTGCGCTTGGCCCGGTATCCACCCACGTCGATGCGCAGACGCGTGTCGTGGTCACCCATGCGACGCTGGGCCACCACTCGTGTGATGTCCTGGACGGCCTGCAGGGTGCTCCCCCGCGGACCCACCAACAGGCCGAGATCACTGCCGTTGAGGTGAACTTCGATGTCGTCCCCCTCGATCACCGAATTGGCGGTCGCGGATGCTCCGAGAGCCGACGCCAGTCCCAACAGGAACTTTTCGGCCTGCGCAGCCACTTCGGTGGGGTCAGCCGGGGGGCCTTCGGGGCGCTCGCGGCGGGGACGGTCGGCGTTGTCGGTCATCTTCTTCTCCTGCTTCTGAGGCTTTTGCCGGGCTGATCC
>WLEG01000225.1 GCA_009704425.1 Actinomycetota bacterium
ATGATCGGCAACCTCAAGATGTACATGGGCGCCTCGGATCTGAACCACTATGCCCACTTCCTGGAGAAGTTGCTGTACCCGATCCTGCCCGAGAAGGCCATGCTCTGGATCCTGCGCGCCGGCCTCATCGCCATGCTGTTGTTGCACCTGCACGCCGCCTACTCGTTGACCGTGCTCAACCGTCGGGCCCGTCCGGTGAAGTACCAGAGCGAGCGCGACTATCAGGTGGCCAGCTTCGCCAGCCGGTCGATGCGCCTCACGGGCATCGTTGTTCTGCTGTTCGTGATCTGGCACCTGCTCGACCTCACCTTCGGCGCCGGCTCCATCAACTCCTACACCGGCAGCAAGGACGCCGAGGGCCTGAAGGACGTCTACGGTGCCGTGGTGTTCAGCCTCGAACGCGTTCCGGTGGCCATCTTCTACGTGTTGGCCAACATCATGTTGGGCACCCACCTCTTCCACGGCGTGTGGAGCCTCTTCCAGTCGCTCGGTTGGAACAATCCCAAGTTCAACAAGTGGCGCACGGGTGCGGCCACGGGCATCGCGACGCTGGTCGTCGTCGGAAACGTTTCTTTCCCCATCGCAGTACTCGCCGGAATCGTCGGCTGAACCGACCCTCAGGAGAACATCACATGACGATCACACTGGATTCCAAGATTCCTGCCGGCCCCGTGGCCGACGCGTGGAGCACCTACAAGAGCGACGTGAAGCTGGTCGCGCCCGGCAACAAGCGTAAGTTCAAGGTCATCCTGGTGGGCACCGGCCTGGCCGGCGCCTCGGCCGCGGCGACGTTGGCCGAACTGGGTTACCAGGTCGACGCGTTCACCTTCCACGACTCGCCGCGTCGCGCGCACTCGATCGCCGCGCAGGGTGGCATCAACGCCGCCAAGAACTACCAAGGTGACGGCGACAGCGTCCACCGTTTGTTCTACGACACCATCAAGGGCGGCGACTTCCGCGCCCGTGAAGGAAACGTGCACCGTCTCGCCGAAGTGTCGGTGAACATCATCGACCAGATGGTCGCCCAGGGTGTCCCGTTCGCCCGCGAGTACGGCGGTTTGCTCGACAACCGTTCGTTCGGTGGCGCTCAGGTGAGCCGCACGTTCTACGCGCGTGGCCAGACCGGCCAGCAGTTGTTGCTCGGCGCGTACCAGCAGTTGGCCCGTCAGATCGGCCTGGGCAACGTGCGTCTGTTCAACCGCACCGAGTTGGTCGACGTCGTCACCGTCGAGGGTCGTTGCGCCGGCATCGTCACCCGCGACCTCATGACCGGTGAGGTCGTGTCGCACGCCGCTCACGCGGTGGTGATGGCCACCGGCGGATACGGCAACGTGTTCTTCCTGTCCACCAACGCCATGGCCTGCAACGTCACCGCCGCGTGGCGCGCGCACCGCAAGGGCGCGCTGTTCGCGAACCCCTGCTACACGCAGATCCACCCCACCTGCATTCCGCAGAGTGACCCCACGCAGTCGAAGCTCACGCTCATGTCGGAGTCGCTGCGCAACGACGGTCGCGTGTGGGTGCCGAAGAACGCCGACGAAACCCGTCCGGCGGCCCAGATCCCCGAGGAGGAGCGCGACTACATCCTCGAGCGCCTCTACCCGAGCTACGGAAACCTTGCCCCTCGCGACATCTCGTCGCGCGCGGCCAAGCGATCCGTCGACTCCGGTCGCGGTGTCGGTCCGTTGAAGAACGGTGTGTACCTCGACTTCAGCGACGCCATCAATCGTCTGGGCCGCAACGTGGTGGAGGAGCGCTACGGCAACCTCTTCGAGATGTACGAGCGCATCGCCGGCGAGAACCCGTACGACATGCCCATGCGCATCTACCCGGCCTCGCACTACACGATGGGCGGACTGTGGGTCGACTACGAACTGCAGACCACCATCCCCGGCCTGTACGCCGCGGGCGAGGCCAACTTCTCCGATCACGGCGCGAACCGTCTGGGTGCGTCGGCGCTCATGCAGGGTCTGGCCGACGGCTACTTCGTGTTGCCGTACACCATCGGCAACTACCTTGCCCCCATGTTGAACAAGCCCATCCCGGGCACCGATCACCCGGCGTTCAAGGAGGCCGAGCAGGCGGCGAAGCAGCGTTACCAGGGTTACCTCGACATCAAGGGAACCCGTTCGCCGGACTTCTTCCACCGCGAAGTCGGCCGCATCATCTGGGACTACTGCGGCATGGAGCGCACCCAGCAGGGTCTGGAAAAGGCCCTGTCGGAACTGCCCGCCCTGTACGAGGAGTTCCAGAAGGACCTGCGCGTCACCGGTGATGCCACCAGCCTGAACCAGACGCTCGAGAAGGCCGGCCGCGTGGACGACTTCTTCCAGCTCGGAATGTTGATGTGCCGCGATGCCCTCGAGCGCGAGGAGTCCTGCGGCGGTCACTTCCGCGCCGAGTACCAGACCGACGAAGGTGAGGCGTTGCGCGACGACGAGAAGTTCGCGCACGTCGCCGCGTGGGAATGGACCGGTGAGCCCACCAAGTCGGTTCGTCACACCGAAGAATTGACGTTCGAAGCCGTCCACCTCGCGACCCGGAGCTACAAGTGAGCAACCACCTCAAGAACCTCAAACTCAAGATCTGGCGTCAGGACGGTCCGAACACCTCGGGCCGTTTCGAGGACTACGTCATCGACGAGATCAGCGACGAAGCGTCGTTCCTCGAGATGCTCGACGTTCTGAACGAGCGTCTCATCTCGGACGACAAGCTCCCCGTGGTGTTCGACCACGACTGCCGCGAGGGCATCTGCGGAACCTGCTCGCTCATGATCAACGGTCAGGCGCACGGCCCCGAGCGCCGCACCGCCACGTGCCAGTTGCACATGCGCAAGTTCAAGAGCGGTGACGAGATCGTGATCGAACCGTGGCGCGCCTCGGCGTTCCCGATCATCAAGGACCTCATGGTCGACCGTTCGGCTTTCGACCGCATCATCGAGTCCGGCGGATTCATCACCGCCCCCACCGGTGGTGCTCCCGACGCCAACCTGATCCCGATCCCCAAGCCCGTCGCCGACGCGGCCATGGACTCGGCCGAGTGCATCGGTTGCGGTGCCTGCGTGGCCGCGTGCCCCAACGGTGCGGCCAACCTGTTCACCGCGGCCAAGATCAATCACCTCAACGTCCTGCCCCAGGGTCAGGCCGAGCGCTACAAGCGCGTCGAGGCGATGGTGGAGACCATGGACGAGTACTTCGGTTCGTGCACCAACCACGGTGAGTGCGAGGCGGCGTGCCCGAAGGAGATCTCGATCGACGTGATCGCGCTCATGAACAAGGACTACCGCAAGTCCAAGGTGAAGAACCGCAAGGAACTCAGCCGCGGCTGATCAGTTGGCGGAGTGCGTGGTGTAGCGATTCGTCGCCACCACGTCACCGCACTCGAGGGTCAGATCGATCGTGATCTCCCCCTCGGCGAACGGGGCGATGAAGTCGATCGCCCCCACCCGCGTGCAGTCGTCGGCGGCGATGTCGCCTTCCCACTTCCAGGTCTTCTCGTCGTGGAGCATCTCCACGCGCGCGGTCACGATGGCGTCGATCAGGTCCTCGCGTCGGTCGCTCACCACGTGCACGTCCATCGACACCCGTTCGCCGGGTCGCACCCGGGCCGGAGGTCGATCGGCCACCACGATCACGGGTCGACACGCCTCGGCCAACGCGGTGAATCCCAACTTCGGTGCGCGCTCGTGGTCGAGAACGCTCCAGGACACCATGGGCATCGCGTCGTTGAACGCGAACATGCAGAAGCCACCGGTGGGTCGATACTTCAACCGGCGCAAGGTCTCGATGTGATGGCGGATGATGTCGGCTTGGTACACCTGGGTGGCCAGTCGCCATTCGTCGAAGGTGTCGAACGCCGATGGGGGAATGCGTTCGTCGAAGATGGCTTTCTGCAGTCCGTGGTTCGTGCTCAGGTGTTCCCAATCCAGATCGGGCCACCGGTGCGGATTCATG
>WLEG01000226.1 GCA_009704425.1 Actinomycetota bacterium
GACAGCTTCTGGGCGCGTTCGGCGGGCGTCAGCGCGTCGAACTCCTGGCGCGTGCGGTTCATGGTGAGGAACGGAGACGTTTCGGTGAGCCCGTACAGCTGCACGAACTCCCATCCGAGTTCGGTCTCCATGCGCTCGATGGTTCGCGTCGGCGGGGGAGCACCCGCGACCACCATGCGCACGCGATCGCGACCGGGAATCGGTCCGTCCCACGTGGCGGCGGCGTCGAGAATCGCGTTCACCACGGCGGGTGCCCCGCACAACATGGTGACCCCGTGACGCTCGATGCGGCGCAGGATCTCGGCGCCGTCCACCTTGCGCAACACGACGTGGGTGCCGCCCATTCCAGTGACGGCGTAGACCATGCCCCAACCGTTGCAATGGAACTGGGGGAGCGTGTGCAGGTACACGTCGCGGTCGTTCACGCCCATCTGCCAGCCGAAGGTGGCCGAGTTCAGCCACAGGTTGCGATGGGTCAACTGCACACCCTTGGGGCGCGCGGTGGTGCCGCTGGTGTAGTTGATGGTGGCGGTGGCGTCCTCGTCGGGGGTCCATGCTGTCGGTTCCACTCCGAATCGCATCAGCGCGTCGTCGGCCTGCTTACCGATGACGAACTTGTGCTCGCACTCCACGGAGCTCATGGCCTCTTCCAGTTCCGGATCCACCAGCAGCACTCGCGCCCCGCTGTGCTTCACGATGTACTTCACTTCCTCGGCCACCAGACGGAAGTTGACCGGCACGAGGATGCGTCCCGACCCGGACACACCGAAGAAACTGGTGAGCAGGCGTGCCGAGTTGTGCGACACCATGGCCACGCGCTCGCCCACACCGATGCCCAGTTCGTCGAGGCCCGCCGCCTGGGCGCGGGCTCGCTCGGCCATCTGCCGGTAGGTGAGGGTTCCCCATGACTCCGCGGGCTGATCGGGTTCGTCGACCACCGCGACGCGGTCGGGGTAGAGGAGTTCGGCTCGACGGATGTGATCGATGATCGTCAAGGGCACGCGCATGGACGAAACAGTAGGACTTGGGGACACATCGGTCGCCAACGGACGCACCGATGCCGATCGCAGGGGGTACCCTGACATTTGACATGACTGAACCCACCCCCAGAAAGGGTGCGCCACGGGGTCGACGCCGTCCTCCTCGCCCAGCCGGACAAGAAGAAGTTTCCGGCCCCGCGCAACCACTCACCTCCATCAACGCCCTTCCGCCCGTCGAGACTCCCACGGGATTCGCTCGCCTCGGTGTTCCTCCCGAGGTGGACGCCGGCTTGGCCGCGTGCGGCTTCGCCAATCCGTTCGCCATTCAGATCGAAGCCATTCCGGTGGCGCTGCAAGGTCACGACGTGTGCGGCCGCGCCAAGACCGGCTCCGGCAAGACGCTCGCCTTCGGCGTTCCCATGTTGTCGCGCATCTCGGCCAAGGCCGAGCCCATGCGTCCTCTCGGTCTGGTGCTCGTCCCCACTCGCGAACTCGCGGTGCAGGTGGCCGAGGTCCTCGAGCCGCTGGCCCGTCACTCCGATCGACGGGTGCTGGCCGTGTACGGCGGATCCAGTCGCCACCAACAAGTGGAGACCATGGCCAAGGGCATCGAGATCGTGGTGGCCACGCCGCTTCGATTGATCGACCTCTTGAAGTCCGACGAGATCGACTTGTCCGCCGTGGAAGTGGTGGTGCTCGACGAGGCCGACCGCATGGCCGACGACGGTTTCACCCCGCAGGTCGAATGGGTGCTCCGCCGCTGCACGGGTCGCAATCAGACCATGTTGTTCTCGGCCACTCTCGACGGAGACGTCGGGCATCTCATTCGTCAGTTCATGACGAACCCGGTGGAAGTGGCCATCGACGCCGCCACCGACACCGTGGGCACCATGCACCACCTGTGGTTGGCCGTCCACCACATGGACAAGGACAAGGTGGTGGCCGCCATCACACGCGGTGCCGGCAAGACCGTGGTGTTCTGCCAGACGAAGCGCGTGTGTGATCGCGTCACCGACAACCTCATCGCGTTGGGTATCAACGCGTCGGCCATTCACGGCGACCTGCCGCAGCCGTCACGCGAGAAGGCTCTGCGTCGTTTCGCGGAGGGATCGTTGAGCGTTTTGGTGGCCACCGACGTGGCGGCCCGTGGCATCGACATCGACGACATCGCCGCGGTCATCCATTACGAACCGGCCAAGGACAACAAGGACTACCTGCACCGTTCGGGTCGCACGGCGCGCGCCGGTCGCGACGGCTGGGCGGTCACGTTGGTGGAGTACAACCAACACACGCAGGTGACCATCCTTCAGCGCACGATGCGCATGCCCATCACCAAGGCCGTCGAGGTGTTCAGCAACAACCCCAAACTGTCGAACCTCGCCGACTTCCTCGACGACTGATCGTCGAGGGTGCGATCACCTCGTCAGCCAGGCGGGGCGGCGCGTTTCGAAGGCGCTGATGGCGTCGGCGTGCGTCAGCGTGATGCCGATGTCGTCGAGACCGTTCAGGAACCGGTGCTGGTTCTGCGGCTCCATGGGGAACGACTCCTCGACGCCCGCCGACGGAACCTCGACGCGCAGACGCTCCATGTCGACCACGATCTGCGTGGACGGGTCGGCTTCGATGGCGGCCCAGATCTTCTCGACCGTCTCGAGTGACGCCACCACGGGCACCAGTCCGTTCTTCGTGCAGTTGTTGCGGAAGATGTCGCTGAAACTGGGTGCGATCACGGCGTCGAAGCCGTACTGCTGGATCGCCCACACCGCGTGCTCGCGGCTGGAGCCCACGCCGAAAGAAGGCCCGGCGACCAGGATGCTGGCGCCCGCGTAACGCTGATCGTTCAACACGAAATCACGGTCGTCGCGCCACGCGCTGAACAAGCCGACCTCGAAGCCGGTGCGCTCCACGCGCTTCAACCAATCGGCGGGGATGATCTGGTCGGTGTCCACGTCGCTGCGACGCAACGGGATGCCGGTGCCGGTGAGGACTCGTACGCTCTTCATCTTCGTTCTCTTCTCGTGTCAGTTCAGATCGGACGGCGTGGCGAAACGACCCACCACGGCGGTGGCGGCGGCCACCTCGGGCGACACCAGGTGGGTGCGTCCTCCGCGACCCTGGCGTCCCTCGAAGTTGCGGTTGCTGGTGCTGGCCGCCCGCTCACCGGGGGCCAACTTGTCGGGGTTCATGGCCAGACACATGGAACAACCGGGCTCGCGCCAGTCGGCGCCGGCGGCACGGAAGATCTCGTGCAGACCCTCGGCCTCGGCCTGCTTCTTCACCGCGTGGCTACCGGGCACCACCATCACGCGCGGGACGGTCACGGTGCGACCGCGCAACACCGACGCGGCGGCCCGCAGATCCTCGATGCGGCTATTGGTGCACGAACCGATGAACACCGTGTCCACCGCGACGTCGCGCATCTTCGTGCCGGGTGTGAGTCCCATGTATTCCAACGCACGCGTGACTGTCTCGCGCGTGGTGGCGTCGGCGAAATCGTCGGGCGAGGGCACGGGCGTGTCGATGCCGGCCACCTGGCCCGGATTGGTTCCCCACGTGACCTGGGGGACCAGGGTGGAGGCGTCGATGACGACCTCTTTGTCCCACACGGCGCCCTCATCGGTGCGCAATTCCTTCCACGCGGCGACGGCCTCGTCCCACGCGGCGCCCTGCGGTGCGTTGGGACGGCCCTTCAGATACTCGAAGGTGGTCTCGTCGGGAGCGATGAGTCCGGCCTTGGCGCCGGCTTCGATGCTCATGTTGCACACGGTCATGCGCCCCTCCATGGAGAGCGCGCGAATGGCCGAACCGCGGTATTCGATGACGTGACCGATACCGCCACCGGTGCCGATGCGACCGATGATGGCCAGCACGATGTCCTTGGCGGTGACGCCGGCGGGCAGGGTGCCGTTCACTTCCACGCTCATCCACTTCGGACGACTCTGCGGCAGGGTC
>WLEG01000227.1 GCA_009704425.1 Actinomycetota bacterium
GGCTCAACAGATCGCCAGCGACGTGCGGTGCGCGCACCTGCGACCGACCTCGGTGCACCGGGTACGTGGGTTCGCGCCCGGAGAAGTGTGGGAGAGCAAGTGGATCCCCACCACCATCGGCGCTCCCGGCGACTGCGAGGTGTGGGTCCGCTTTCTCGGCGAGAAGTTCAGCCTGGCCGACGCCGGCTAATCCGATTCGCCCAGATACATCACCCAGACCGCGCACTCATCCAGTGGTCCTCCGGGCGCTACCACCACTCGGGCATCCCACGCCTCTGAGGGTTCGATGACAAACCCGCGACGACGAAGCTTCTCGAGGTTCCCCCGGTGTTGGATCGACCGAATCAGACCGGCGTACGTCGCCGCGGTCGAGTACTGGTGGTCACCCGCCATTCGATGCCATTCGTGCGGCTTCGCCCGTGATTCCTCGAGGGCCACCACCAATGCGGACCTCGCGCGAAGGCTCACTTAATCCCCCCCCCCCCCGAGGTACATCACCCAAATGGCGTACTGGTTGTCGGGACCGTCGGGGCTCAACTCCCAGCGGGCGTCCCACGCCTCGCCATCGACGACGCCTTTCACGCGAACGTTCTTGGCTCCCCGACGATGAACGGACCGCAGATCGCTGGCGATCTGGGCCGCCGTGGCCCGCGTGTACAGGCGATCGGCGCGGTGCCACACCCGAGGGTTCAGACGGATCTCCTCGAGGGCCACCACCCAGAACGATCGCCGCTTCCACGGCACCGAATCGGGCGGGTTTTCCACTTTTGCCAGTGTCGGCCGCGTTCCCGAACCCGAAGTCTTCTTCTGGTTGGTCTGCTTCTGATTGGACTTGTTCGCTGCCACGACTGCCTGTCCGAACTTCGAGGAGGGCAGCCCCGGAATTCCCAAGATGAATGCTGTTTCACGTCCTCCGCTGCCTTCGGAGTTCGACGTGCCATAAGTGTGATTCAGGGGTGTGGCATAGATGCGGAATGGCAGAGTCCCTGCTCACACCATTTTTCTAGACCGTTTATGTCTAATGACAGCGATGTTATTTGACGAATGATCACCGCGCCGGTTTTGCGCACACTTTGTTCGTTCCCGATCGTTTCGGTCCCCATGAACGACACACACATCACCTCCACCATCACCATCGACCCCGTCCGCATCGGAGCCGACGCCCAACAGCGCGCCATCGGCGCCCTGATCGGAGCCACCGTCGGCGACGCCCTCGGAGCACCCTTCGAGTTCGGGCCCGCGGGCGCCTACTCGGCGCGCTTCCCCACGCCGTTACGCGGCACGTCCACCGAGATGGTGGGCGGGGGCGCCTTCGACTGGGCGCCGGGCGAATTCACCGACGACAGCCAGATGATGTTGGCTCTGGCCGAATCACTCCTGGCCCGCGGCGGACTCGATCTCGACGATCTTTGGGCGCGATTCCGCGCCTGGCGTTCGGGGGCCACCGACTGTGGCACCACCACCGCCGGCGCACTCGCCCACGAGGATCGTCACGGTGCGGCGGCCGACGTCCATCGCTCCTGGGGTCGCACCGCCAGCAACGGCGCCCTCATGCGCACCTGGGCCATCGCCCTGGCATTCGTGGGGCACGACACCGCCGAGGTCATGAAGGTGGCCCGGGCCCAGGCCGAGCTCACGCACTTCGACCCTCTCGCTGGTTGGTCGGCGGCCATCGGTACCGAACTATGTCGTCGTGCCATCTTGGGTGCGGATCCGACGACGCAGATCGACGACGTGCTCTCGTTCGTCGACGAGTCGTACCGGGCCGAGTTCGCCCGTCTGCTGTCACCACGGTGGGAACCGAATCTCGACACCGATCACTCCAACGGAGCGGCCACCATCTGTCTCGCACAGGCGGTGTGGGCGCTGCGTGGGTCGCGAGACTTCGAGTCGGCCATGCGGTTGGTCATCGATCTCGGTGGCGACACCGACACCGTGGCGTGCGTGGCCGGTGCGTTGGCCGGTGCCGTGTATTCGGTGCAGGGCATCCCGTCGCGATGGTTGACCGTCGTCCACGGTTCGTTCTCGACACCGTCGGGCCGAGTCGGCTATCGCTACGCCGATCTGCTGGACACGGCCCGACTGCTGTTGGGCCGCGACCGGGCCGGCCGATCCCGGCTGGAGGTGCCGGCCCCTCCTCAGCGCGTCGACGAGGAGGTGCCCGTGTTCGCCTCGGACCTCGGCGGAGCCATCGAGTGCGACGGTGACTTCGCCACGGTGTCGTTGTGTCTCATCGACGGGCGTCTCGACCATCACACGGTTCGTCGCGAGCTGTACATGCGCGACGAGGAGGGTCACGACGAGAACGTGAACCTGCTGGCCGCGGTCGAGGATGCCGTTTCATCCATCGACGCACTGCTGGCCGACGGCCATCGGGTGTTGGTGCATTGTCACGGTGGTCGCAGTCGCACGGGTCTGGTGTTGAAGGCCTGGGCGATGCGGCGTTACTCGTTCACCGAGGCCGAGGCGCACGCCTGGCTCGAGGCACGCTGGCATCGGTACCAGCCGTGGAACACCACGTTCACCGAGTTCCTGCGCGACACGTGGGAGCCCGCCGTGCGCATCTGACCCGCGCGCCCGCCGGGTGCATCGATTCAGTCGTCGTCGTTGGCGGCGTCGAGTTCCGAGAGAACCTCGGGATCCGGCGCCGCCATCGCGCTTTCGATGGCCCGAGGCCACGTGCGCTGATCACGGAGGTCGTCGACCACGCGCAAGAGCATGTCCTTGTGCTGGCGACTGCGCATCCCCGAATTGGTGATGGCTTGGAACGTCGCCTCGGCGGTGCGCTCGCTCGACAATCCGTCACCGTCGCCGATGGACGAGGCCAGATCGCGCAACGCCGACAGGGCCCGCCGCGACGAGGGGTCCTCGCCTTCGATGATCTCGGCGCGATCGATCAGGTGATGCAAGGCGGCCTCGGCCCCCTTGGTGGTGGCGCGGGTCGCACGACGCCGTTCGGTGACCGCCGTGGGCCTCACCAACATCGCGATGTCGACCGCGTGCCGCATCTCGAAGGAACGCAGGATGGCGGCCGGACCCGATGCGTCGGTGACCGAATCGTCGTCCTTGGCCTTCAGGATCAGTTCGGTCACCAGGACCCCGATGAGACCGGGCAAACCCTCCACCCGTGGACGCACCGAGGCATGGAGCTGTTGAAACCCCACCAACACGTCGACGCCACCGATGGGCGCCCATTCGACCGTGGTGTCGGCGTCCAGACGGTCACGCACGACCGATGACGAGATGTCGGGGGTCGGCGCGGAGTCACCCTCGTCGGAGGTCATCCCCTCCACGAAACCGAGGACCGTGTCCGACAGAACGCGGTACTTCAGCGTCAGTTGCGCCTTCACGCCTCCATGTTGCCAGTTCCCCGGCCCCGACACACGAAAAACGTTGCGAAATGGCTCACATGTACTCACATCGAAATGCGAGCCGGGCGCAGTCGCTCAGGGTTCGTACTGTTCGCGCACGGTGCGCGCCCAGTCGGGGGCCACGTCGCGCAACTCGACGGGCGACACCACGCACGACGGATGTCCACAACGCACCAACAACTTGGCCAACCACGTGTGGCTGACCACGTCCACCCACACGAACATGGAATCGTCGTCGTTGACGTGACACGCCTTCAGCGCCAGCCGATCGACCAGCCATCCGTTCCCCGGCGCGATGTACAGCACGGCTTCGGTGGCGTCACCGCGGAATCCCCATCCCGACCACTCCGCCGCACGATGCTCGAAGATGCGACCGGTCACCTCGGTGTCGAGGATGCGATCCACACGGAACACCCGATCGATCTCGGTCGGGGTGACCGACACGTCGTCGGCCATCAGGTACGTCTCGCCCTTGTCGACGAACACCAAACGCGGATGCAACACGCGTTCGCTGACCTGGTCCTCGCCGTTCACGTAGGTGACCCTGATCTCGCGGTGA
>WLEG01000228.1 GCA_009704425.1 Actinomycetota bacterium
CAACGAGGGAGCTGTCGGAAACCTCAGGCGTGTCATCAAGACTGTTCTCGAGAAAAACCCACCGACAGCTCCAAGTCGCGCACGAATTGCTCGAACTAGCATCGGCGGGATTTTGCGTGACAACCCAAGTCTTAGCGAAGCTGCACGCGAGTATCTTGAGGGACTTCGCGATGAGCTTGAGTTAATCGCAACCGACGGCAAGGCGATCGAGGAAGAGGATAAAGACCTCGAGCGTGCTTCTAAGGAACTTGAAAAGAAACTCGACGCTCTTCCCGGTGTTTATGTGTACACACTTCCGTCGTTCCGCAGAGCAGTGCAAAAGACTGACCCAGAGAGATTTTGGTTCAAAATTGGTAAGACCGATCGCGTAGCCGGTGTGCGTATTAGTGAGCAGATGAGAGCTACGGGTCTTCCTGAAGATCCATGGCTTGCCAAGGTGTATTCGCATGCGACAAAGTCGCCGAAGGAACTTGAGACAGCGTTCCATCTTCTCTTAGAGGCTGCCGGTCACAGTCGGGCTGCAGGTAGGCATTCGGGTCGTGATTGGTACGCGACGAATCTTGATTTTCTTGACGCAATCGCCACCGCTCTCGGCTGCGATATCGCCTCCAGCGAACCGCTTGACGACTAGCAGCAATACAGCCTCCACATGCTGATGATTGTGAAGTTAAGGCAGTTGGATTCTGAGGGTCCAAAGTAAGTAAGCAGCTAGGGACACACCCTGTGTTTAGGGTGTTGGCATGTTGCTCACGCTTGACTCCTGTGTTGTTTTCGCCGCTGTTAAACGAGAAGAGCTCCACGATCTAGCGTCAATAGATGGGTTGTTTTCTCTGGCAACCAGTGGCCGTTTCCGTATTCAACTCACCGAGGCGTTCAACCGTGACATGTCTCGTAAGAGTGGAGCCGATGAGCTGACTGCCGAAAGGGATGCCTGGCTCGCCGATAGTCCTGTCCTACCAACTCCAGCAGGTGGTGTCTCTCGTATCGGTGTGAGTCTTCTCGACTCAAATGACATGTTGTGCGACAAAGACACGGCTGTCCTCAATGACAAGTTGGTTGAGCTCCTGCCGCCAAAGGGCGCTGATTCGAATCCGTCCAAGGCCTATTCGGATATCGATCATCTTCTCGCACATGCTTTCTCCGGGGCCGACGTTTTCGTGACTGTTGATGAGCGCACGATCTTGAACAAGCAACAAGAGCTCTGGGGTCTTGGCTTAAGAGTTCTGAGACCATCTGAGGCACTCCGTTGGATCCTCGGCTCCCGCTAACGGCGTTCTCTGGCTGAACACCAGAGTTAGCGAAGGTCCGAATTTCGATTAGGAATCCCGACCCAGCCCCACAGAGACCGGCCCCCACGCTGGGCCGGAGACTTAGGTACATACCCCACCAAGAGGAAGAGGATCGGCCCAATGGCCGGTCCACTTTCGCTTTCACGGCAGCAATCGGTGCAACCCGGTGCGGCAGTTGCGAGCTCGGAGTCCAGCCATGGCCTCGGGCCGGACCGTCTGGAAGTGGTCGGTTTTCAGAATCCAGGAGTCGCCTGAGAGCCTCGTTCCATTGCAAGGCGAACTCGAACGAGTCGTTTCATGTCGCGCGCGATCAACTCTTGCCTCGACGTGCTTTCCGACGGCGATTCCGGCCGCCATGATCCAATGGCATACGGCTTTCAGGAGCTCGTTGAAAGGGTCCGAGGGGTAGTTCGCCTCTTGTTGTCAACCCCGACATGTTGTCGATGACAATGATGACGAAGCGCCAGTCACCATGTGTGAGGTCCTAATGGAAAGCGGCCCAATCGGGCGTCGTGGTCGTGTTGCATGTCCTCTTGGTCGCGCGATACTCGGTACAGTCACGGCATGTCCCTCTCCGTAGACACCCGAATCCAAAAAGTGCGCGCCCGCCCGTAAGTTCGGACCGCTCCGCTCGCAGTCTTTGCTTTGCTGGCGTTTTTCCTAGCGTCTTGTGGTGGGAGAGAAGTCGTCTATATCCAGGTGGAATCAACACAGGTGAGCACGACCGAAAATCCTTCGACGGAACCACCCTCCACGGAGGCACTTCGGCCGATAACGACCGAAGTTTCTGATGATGAGGTCTTGGATCTGGAGACCAGTGAGTTTCTCGCGTTGACGGCGCTCACTGTTCGCGAGCAGTACAGCTACTGCTACACGGACTGCACATACGCTCAAGCGCCTGACGAATGGATCAGGCGTGCCGGTGGCGGATACATCGACAATGAAGCAGTGTTGACCGTCGTGGCCTTCTTGATGGAAAGATCGTCTTTCGAACTCGATGACTTTTGCGATGACTTCTATGCGACATCAGACAGTGACATGCGATCGATCGCAATCTAAAACGATCTTGACCCGAAAGCCTGGGTAGTAGCCAGTTACGCAATTTGCGATTCGTGAGTTGAACGCGATCCAGCGACTCCTGTAGCGATAGAGCCACTTTCTCTGAATGTGGAGTTGTCGCCCACCGCGGAAGAAGATGTGCTGTGCCTGGGACTGGGAGGATTTGTTGTGATGGCAGATGCCGAAGGGTTTATCGAGGAGAGAACGCAATACACGAGGAATTCACGGGCTCTTTTGAGCACTCTGACGCCTTAGTTGGTGGTGGATTTCGAACGTCAGTCGTGGGAAATAGGCGCAATGAGGTCAGTGTTTCGGGATCATTACCCGAAGGTCACAGGTTCAGGAGCACTCGTTCGCGCAACCACGAGAGCACTGTGGCGGCCACCGTCTCGGGTTGCTCGGGTAGCAGTGCATGACCGGCGTTGGCGATCGTCACCAGGCGCGCACGATCCCCGATGACCTCCACCAAGCGGACGGCGTTCTCCGGCACGGCGATGGCGTCGTCGGCCGGCTGCACCACCAGCACGTCGGCGCGTCCCGCCGACCACCACGACTCCACCGCGGTGGTCTTGGTCGCCGTCGTCTGAACCGCCGCCGTTCGCGGATACCAACCGTCGTTCCACACCGCGGCGTCGTTGCCGGGCGCGAAGAACACCGTACGGACCGCGTCGAGGTGTTCGCGTTCGCCGAGGGTGCTATCGAACACCGCGGCCAACGCGGCGGCGATCTCCGGTCGGGGATGGATGAAACCCCCACAGGCCAGCAGCACGACGCTGTCGACGAGTTCGGGGTGGATGGTCGCGAGCATTCGCGTCACCCGGTTGCCGAATGCGTGTCCCACCACCGTCGTCCGGCCCCAGTGCGTTTCGGGCACGAGAGCGCGTATCACCCGTGCCACGTCGTCGGCGAGGTCCTCCATGGCGATGGCGTCGGGACCGAGTGCACTGCCACCGATTCCGCGGGGTTCGGGTCGAACGGCCCGATAGCCCGCCTCGGCGAGTCGCGTCGACAGATCGTCGAAGTCGCGGGCACCCCGACCGAGCGAGGGCAGCAGGACCACCGCCGGTCCGTCGCCTCGGACGTGACACTTCAGCGGTCCGGCACTGCCGTCGACGGTGATGGTGATGTCGTTCATCGGAATCCGGTCCCTTCCCGCGTCAGCGCAGGAAGGGGCGCAACTCCACTTTCCGGTTGCAGGCCCGGGACCCGGCGACGGCCAGACGGCGGGCGGTCTCGAGGTTGTCGGTCTCCACGATCCAGAAACCGCTGTAAAACTCCGAACCGCCGAAAAGGGATCCCGAAATCGACGATTCGCGGCCCGGGCGGCCGTCGATGACCTCGGCCCGACCCGGGGCGGCGATCCCGGCGGCCATCACCCACTGACCATCGACCTGGAGCGCGGTGTTGAAGGCGTCGATCGCGGTCATTTCGTCACCGGAGGCCGACCCAGAGGAGTCGTCGATGACGAAGATGATGGAACGCACGATCCGAGGCTAGTGCGCCTGAGTTTTCGAGTCCGATGTGCCGGAATCGGCTGTGAAACATTGGTCTAGTCACCCCTAATCTTGGAACG
>WLEG01000229.1 GCA_009704425.1 Actinomycetota bacterium
CCCGAGTTGTCACCGTTCGCGTGGGTCATCGTGACGGAGCCGAACGCATCGACGGAACACGCCGTGGATGATCCCGCGCTGTACGTGACACCTCCGGTACCCAGCGCCCACACCGGGGTGATGTCCACGACCTCGCCGGGTAGTGCGCGGGTGGCGCTGGCGAGCGCCCCGAAGGATCCTTGAGTGGTCTTGCCGACCGAGAGTGTGAGCACCTGGGTGTCGGTGGCTCCCACCGAGTCCGTCACTTGGAAGGTCAGCGACACCGGGCTACCGGTGGCGGCGGTCGGGGTTCCCGAGATGACGCCGGTGCCCGAGTTCAACGACAGGCCGGCGGGCAAGGATCCCGCCGTGCGAGTGAACGTGTACGGAGCAACTCCACCGGAGGCCGCCAGTGTGGTGGAGTACGCCACGTTGCGAGCGGCGTCGGGCAAGCTGGCGCTCGTCAGATCCAACGTCGACGTGGCGGGTGCGACCACGTTGAACCACATCGACGAGAAAGTCTCCGAACCCCCGTGTCGCGTCATGGTGCCACCCGTGGTGCTGGCGAACGTCACCGCGGCCACCACTTCCCACAGTCCGGGAGACAGCGTTTCCGAGATCGAACACGTGTGTCCGGAGGAGAGCATGCCCATGTTGTCGTTCACGCACGTGGCGGGGTACGAGAGTGTTTGGGTGCCGTTGCTGAAGAGAAGGCGCACGGAGATGGGGTTGTCGGTGTAGGAGATCTCGGAATACATGTGGAAGTCCGGGCTGGTGTCCGTGGTCGATCCGCCCGCGTTCACGTATTGAGCTCCGTTGGCGAAGGCGCGGTTGAGTTTCGTGTTGGTGGGCGTCCAGTAGAGCCACGCGCCACCATCACCGCCATCGCCGCCTTTACTGGTCAGCGCGCCGCCGCCGCCACCGCCACCGCCGCCGTAACCATCGAGTCCGTTGGATCCGTTCGCACCGGCTCCTCCGGCTCCTCCACCACCATTACCGCCCGCCCCCGCCGTCGCGGTCGCGTCGGCGGTGCCACCACCGCCGGCACCACCAAGGAACGTGGAGACGTTTCCGAAGTAGTACTCGGTGCCGCGCCCGCCGGCCGAGGCCGTGCCGGATGAAGCGTTCAACGACGCGATAGATGAACCCTGTCCACCGGCCCCGGCGCGCTGCGTGACGGTTGCCGATGCGAAGGGTCCGCCGAGGGACGTCGATGTGTTCGGCGGATTTCCGGTGGTGCACGAGGTATCGCCAGCTCCGCCACCTCCGTAACCACCACTCAAGGGCACTGTGGGGTTGTGCAACGAACAACCTCCGTTCGTCGTGGCTTTGTTGTGACCGCCACTTCCGCCACCGATCGCGGTGAGGTTGCGCGATCCGGTGACCGTGGTGTTCTGACCGGCCGTCGGAGTCGTCGCACCCTGTCCGCCGATTCCGCCCGCACCGACGTTGATGGTGACCGAGGCGGGGCTGTAGGAGTCGGTCGTCGAGAACGACGAGTTGGAGACCTTTCCACCTCCACCGCCGCCACCGGCGAAGAGCGTGCCGGCTCCGCCGCCACCGCCACCACCGACCGCGGCGATGTAGTAATTGGAGTAGGACGAGGTGGTCTTCACCACGTACGTACCCGGCGTCGTGAACTTCACACCTCGGTGACCGTCGTAGGAGTTCAACGACACGGCACTCGACGGAGTTCCCGGCCCGTCCGAATCCACGGCGCGAACACGAACCTTGTACGAACCATTTCCGAGCGTGGCGAGATTCGCCGACGCCGTGGTGCTCGCGCCGTCATCGAACGGGTACCAGAATCTCCAGCGGTTCATTCCGTTGTCCATCGTGAACTCGATGACGTAGTCGGAGATCGATCCGTTGATGCTCGTCGTCGGAGCGGTCCATGACATGGTCGTGCCGGTGATCGAAACGCCGGTGGGCGCGTCGGGCCCCGTCGCGTCTCCTTGCACCGTCAGCAGACCGTCGACGTAGCGGAACACGTAACTTCCCGATACCGCACCGGAACACGAGGTGGCCATGGTGGCCCAATCGGCGTAGGTGCCATTCGGGTCGAAGGTCGACGCGCACGTCGGCGCCGTGGTGAAGGAGATACCCGCCGGCGCCGTGGTGTACGCGTAGGTGGGCGTCACCCCGCGCGTGGCGCTCACGTCGGATGCGGTGATGGTCGCGAAACGGGTGACGCGCAGCAGGTGATCACGCGATGTTCGCGCATCCTCGGACACGAGAGTGATGGTGAAGTCGTTGTGGCCGTAGGCGAGTGTCAGTGGAAAACTCACGTTGGGTCCGGTGGGAGCACCGGAGAGCACACTCGTTCCGTTCACCTTGAGGTCGGAGTACAACCCGTAGGTGTTGTGATCCGAGGAGGCCGACATCGTGACGGTGATGGTCGAGGCCGTTTCGATGTACGACGTCGATTCGAGCGAGTAGTCACCGTTGTAGAACAACGTCGACTGACCCAAGAGTCCCGTGGTCGAGAACGTGAGTCGTTGAATGTCGGCTCCACCGGCGAGGACGCGCAACGGAAACGTCGCGTGCTCGTTGGCGTTGTCGGCGGATCCGATCTGGGTGCTGAATCGAAGATACGTGCTGACGGGCGTCGCGTGGAGCGCGGTCACCGTGAGGGACGTGATTCCCGCCAGGCTGAGCGTGGACGAGGTGACGACGTTGTTGTTCTGGTCGGTGATACGCAGAATCGAGTTCGATTTGGCCGGGCCGTAGACGTAGTTGCATCCCGAGCCGGCGAGGTCGATGGTGAACGTGTCGTTCTGCTTCAACTGTGTGGACTGCTTCACCGAGTTGGCGACCGTGCTGTTGCAGGTGAACGCGGCGGCCGTCGTCGCGGCCGCGGGTCTGATGGGCGTCGCCGAGAGTTTGGGGATGGCGAGCGCACCGAGTACCCCGCTGACGTGAGCGAACAGGAAGATCGTCGAAACGACGACGGCAACGAATGAAGGGCGACGAAGACGGGGCACGTGCGGGTCCAATGACTCTGGCGACGACCGATTCGTCACCAGACGAAAAGTTTAGACCACATTCCGGTGGCCCCGAAAAGGCCAACTCGATGGGCGTCGCGTCAGTCCGTGACGCTCTTGGAGTCGTGAGCCGCGGCGCGGTAGATGCCGGTGGCCATCATGCTGGTCTCGCTCCGGCGCCGTTGCTCGTACACCGCGGCCCGGATGGCGTGGATGGTTCGCGACTCGGGTTCGGCCAACGCCGCCATTTCGACGAGATGACAGGCCAGTCGGAGATCGCCATCGGCGGCCAATGTCTCACCTCGACGAGCCAGCACTTCGGCTCCACCGGCCAACGACGCCATTTCGCGGGCCAACTCCATGTCGCGCGCGGGCTTCAGGTTCGCCGGGTTTCCGTCGTACCAGCCGCCGTACAAGCGCCAGATGTTGCGCACTACGAACTCGGGTTCGTCATAAGTGGCGCGCAAGTAGGGCTTGTCGGCCAACTCGTCGGGCAATTTCACGGTGTGGAGGATCTCGTCCAGCCGGGCCCCGGCGTTCATGAGCGCGAGCGTGGAGTCGTGGAGGAACTCCAACGCGGTGGCGGTGTCGTTCAGCACCATCGCCACCCGTTCGTGTCCCCCGATGGCCGGGCCGTGGGCGGGCAACATCAATTCGGGACCGAGCGCCGCCATTTTGCGCAATGCCACCGCCCAATCCAACGCGTAACGCTGCACCTTTTGCGGGTTGCCCGCATTGGGAAACTGCCAGATGAAGAAGTCACCGACCGCGATCGCCTTGGCATCGGGGATCCAGGCCCACGTGTGGTCGTCGGTCTCGCCACGCGCGTGGTGCAGCTCGAAGACGCGTCCACCCACGTCGAGCGTGGTGGATTCGCGGTACGTCACCTCGGGATACACGAACTTGCGTGGGAA
>WLEG01000023.1 GCA_009704425.1 Actinomycetota bacterium
CCGCGGGCATGGGTACGTCGTGGCCCGGCCGCACGTACCACGCGGCGTAGACGCCGTCGCCCGGAACGCACATCGACGCGAGCACCTCCACGTTCGCCGTGGGAAAGCCGATCGTGCGACCACGGGCATCACCGTGGGCCACCACACCGCGCACCTCGAAGGGACGACCCAACATGACGTTGGCGTCGGCCACGTTGCCGGCCGCCAGCAAACGGCGAATCTCGGTGGAACTGGCGGTCACACCGGTGTGCCCCGCGATCAACGTCACCGGTTCGACCGTGAATCCCGGATCGTGGCCACCGAGGGTCGTGAGCATCTCGACGTTGCCGGCGCGACCCCGACCGAAGTGGAAGTCGGATCCGACGATGATGTGTGCGACGCCCAAACAACGCACCAGAACACGCGCCACGAAGTCTTCGGGAGACTCGGCGGCCTGTTCGGCGTCGAATCGCACGACGGCTAAGGCGTCCAGTCCAGTGTCACGCAACAGTTCGAGCTTCTGCTGGTGATCGGTGAGCAACTTGGGTGCGGAGTCCGGTCGCACCAGCGACGCCGGATGTCGATCGAAGGTGACCAGCACGGACTTCGAACCCTCCCGCCGGGCCCGCTCCACGACCTTGTCGATGATCGTGCGGTGCCCCACGTGCAGGCCGTCGTAGGCCCCGATGGTGACGATGCTGCGCTCACCCGGCCACGGGCACACGGAGAAATCGTCGACGATCAACACGGTGGCTCAGGTTACCGAGAGGTGTGCGCCGCCGAGAGGTGCGCACCGGCGATCGCCGACCCTACGCCGACAGCACGATCGCGGGCCGCGCCATCCCCTCGCCCACCTTGTGGTTGGAGAAGGGCTCGAAGACGGCCAGCACGTCGCCACCGTCCACCACGGCCCACGGCGCGGGCCCGGACGCCGCGAACACGGCCTCGGGCAACACGCGACCCACCGCCACCGCGGCACGAATGACGTCGTCGGGCGCCACGATCGACAGTGCGCGCACGCACTCGGACACCGGACGCAGTGATTGCCCGATGTTCTCTTCGGTCAACGTGTCGAGTGACACGCAGTCGGCCACGTCGAAGCGACCCACCGCCACGCGACGCAGTTCGCGCACGTGCGCTCCACCGCCCAACAGATGACCGAGGTCCGCGGCGAGCGTGCGTATGTAGGTGCCCGACGAGCACTCCACGCGAACGCGCACGACGTTCGCGGCGATCGACAGCACCTCGAAGCGATGGATCGTCACCGGACGCGCCTCGCGTTCCACTTCGATTCCCTCGCGCGCCAGTTCGTGCAGGCGCTTGCCGTCCACCTTCAACGCCGAGACCATCGGCGGCACCTGCATGATGGGGCCGGTCAGATTCGCGTCCACCACGCGTCGAACCGACTCGAGGGTCATGCGGGCGATGACGTCGCTCATGTCGTGCGTGGCGGTCACCTCACCGGACGCGTCCAGGGTCGACGTCTCGGTGCCCAGCACCACTTCGGCGGTGTAAGTCTTCGATGTGACGGGATCGTCCACCGAGCCACCGGGCACCACGTCGAGGTAACGCAGCAGTCGCGTGGCGTTGCCCACGCCCAGCAGCAACACACCGGTGGCATCGGGGTCGAGTGTCCCCGAGTGACCCACCTTGCGCTCGTGCAACAACCGACGCACACGATCCACCACGTCGTGACTGGTGATACCGGCGGGTTTGTCGATCGCCAGGAGGCCGTGCACCGTGGCCGGCTTGCGTCGGGCCATGGTCAGATCTGGTCGTAGACGTCCGGGTCCAGGGGCACGTCGCGCGCCGGACTGGGGTTGTCACGCAGGATCTTCTCGATGCGCTCGGCCGAACGGATCACCTCGTCGGGACGGAACGACAAGATGGGTGTCTTGCGCGCGCGCACCTGTCGCGCCACCGACGCCTGCAGACGGATGCGGTGCTCGCCCAGCACCTCGATGATCTGGGCGTCACCCTTCTCGCCGCTCAACGAATCGAAGTAGATGATGGCGCGGTTCATCTCGGGGTCCACGTCGACGCGGGTGACGGTCACGAACTCCAGACGCTCGTCGTCGATGCGCACCAACTCGTCGGCCAACACCTCGCGCAGGGTTTCTCCCAATCGGACGGCGCGCGGATAACTGTGGGTGGTGGACTTCCGCGGAGCACGACCCTTCGCCATGCGGTCAGGCTACCCAACCCCCGAAGACTTCGGGGTCGGGCGATCGCCCGGGGAACGTCAGTCGAAGACGGGCGCGGAGCGGTTTGAGCGCTTCAGTTCCGCAACGCCGGGCGTGGTGGCCACGATCTCGACGGCGTCCCACAGGCGCAACGCTTCGGCGCCGCGCGGGATGCGCGCGATCACCGGTCCGAAGAACGAACCCTCGTCCGAGGCGCCGGGATGGAAGGTGAGAATCGGAGTACCGACGTCACGGCCCGTGCGTTCCAGCGCCAATTCGGTGTCGGCCGAGATCACCGCGTCCAACGACTCGTCGAACGCGGCGTCGATCAAACCCGCGTCGAGACCCGCGATCGACAACACCTCGCCCACGAAGGACTCGGTGCTGGCGGCGAAGTCGTCCCGACGATTCTTGTTGTGACCCTCGGCCCCGAGCACCGTGTAGAAACGCCCGACCTCCTCGTTGCCGAGTTCGGCATCGATGCGCGCGGCCACGCGCAGGGCCTCGTGACCCATGGCGTGCCAACGCTTGTACTGATCGGTGTACCAGTCCGCGGTGTTGGAGCCGTTGAGCAGCTTCAACGAGATGAAGCGCCACCGCACGTCGTACGCGCGGAGAGACCTCACTTCTTCCACCCAGCGCGACGTGATCCAGGCCCACGGACACACCGGGTCGAAGAAGAACTCGAGATCGGCGGCTTTCTGATTCGACACGTTCGGTCCCTTCGGATCAGGTACGGACGACGAGCTTCTCTTCGAAGGTTTCGATGAGGTCGCCCTGCTTAAGGTCCTGGAAGTCGGACAGGCCGATACCGCACTCGAAGCCCTCGCGCACCTCGCGGACGTCGTCCTTGAAACGACGCAACGAGTTGATGGCTCCCTTCCAGATGATGACTCCCTCGCGGAGGAAGCGCACTTTCGTGCCGCGCGTGATCTGACCCGAGCGCACGTAGCAACCGGCGATGGCGCCGATCTTGGGCACACGGAAGACCTCGCGCACCTCGGCTTCGCCGGTGACCACTTCCTCGTACTCGGGAGCGAGCATGCCCACCATGGCGCTCTCGATGTCCTCGAGGAGCTTGTAGATGATTTCGTAGGTGCGAATCTCCACGTGCTCGGCCTCGGCGATTTCACGCGCCTTGCGGTCGGGACGGACGTTGAAACCGATGATGGTGGCGTTCGTCGCCGCGGCGAGGCTGATGTCGTTCTCCGTGACGCCACCGACGGCGCGGTGCACGAAAGCCAACTTCACCTCGTCGCGCTCCAGACGCTTCAGGCTCTCGGTGACGGCTTCCAGGGAACCCTGCACGTCGGCCTTCAGCACCAGGTTCAAGGTGGCCACTTCGCCGGCCTGGATCTGCGAAAACACGTCCTCCAACTTCACGCCGCGCTGAACGCGCGCGTCACCGCGTTGGGCCTTGGCACGCAGACGCTGCTCGCGCGCCTCACCCACCGTGCGGGCCGTCTTCTCGTCGGGTGCCACGCGGAACTCGTCACCGGCGTGCGGCACGCTCGACAATCCGAGCACCTGCACGGGCGTCGACGGTCCGGCTTCCTTGATCTGCTTGCCCTTGTCGTCGATCATGGCGCGCACGCGACCCCACGCTCCACCGGCGACGATGGGGTCACCCACCTTGAGGGTGCCCTTGTCGACGAGGATGGTGGCCACGGGACCACGACCGGTGTCGAGGTTGGCTTCCAACACCACGCCCTTGGCGCGGCCGGTCGGATTCGCGGTGAGCTCTTCGACCTCGGCCACCAGGGTCAACTGCTCGATGAGGTCGTCGACACCCAAGTTCTGCTGGGCCGACATCTCGACGCAGATGGTGTCGCCGCCCCAGGACTCGGGAACGAGTTCCTGTTCGGCCAACTGCGCCAACACGCGCTGCACGTCGGCGTTCTCCTTGTCGACCTTGTTGATGGCCACGACCATGGGCACACCGGCGGCGCGGGCGTGGCTGATGGCCTCGATGGTCTGGGGCATGACGCCGTCGTCGGCGGCCACCATCAACACGACGATGTCGGTGACCTGGGCACCACGGGCACGCATCTGCGTGAACGCGGCGTGACCGGGGGTGTCGATGAAGGTGACCTTCTTGCCGTTCTGGTCCACCTGATACGCGCCGATGTGCTGGGTGATACCGCCGGCTTCGCCGGACACCACGTTCGCGTTGCGGATCTTGTCGAGCAAGGTGGTCTTGCCGTGGTCGACGTGGCCCATGACGGTGATCACCGGCGGACGCGAGGCTTGGGCCTCCTCGTCGTCGTCGTCACTGTCGTCGAACAACGCCTGAAGTTCCAGTTCTTCCTGCTGGCCCGGTTCGACCAACAACAGTTCGGCACCGATCTCGAGTGCGAACAGTTCCATCTGCTCGTCGGTGAGCGTCATGGTGGCGGTCACCATCTCGCCGTTCTTCATGAGGAACAGCACCACGTCGGCCGCGGTGCGGTTCAGACGCGGAGCGAACTCCTGGGCCGACACGCCGCGCTCGACCACGATGGTGCCCTCGGGCACCGGTGCGCCCGAGGCGCTGTAGCTCTGCATCGAGGGCTGCAGCTCTTCCTCTCCACGACGGCGACGACGGCCTCCGCTGCGCGGCGCACGACGACCTCCGCTGGGGCGGGCGCCTCCACCGGGACGTCCACCACCGGGACCGCCACCGGGACGACCGGCACCGGGGCCACCGGGGCCACCACCGGGACGCGGACCACCGAAGGCTCCGGGTGCGCCGCCGGGACGCGGACCACCGGGACGCGGACCTCCGAAACCACCCGGACGCGGGGCGCCGGTGCGGGGGCCGCCATAGCCGGCCCCACTGGGACGCGAGCCGGGGGGCGGCGCGGTGCGCGGACCGCCCGGAGGCGGGGGAACCGGACGACCCGAGGCCGACAGCGGACGACCGGGCGGGGGCGGCGGAACCGGACGACCCGACGGCGACACGGGTCGCGGCGGAGCGGGCGGAGCCGGTCGAGTGGGCGGAGCCGTTGCGGGGCCCGATGCGGCCGGAGCCGCCGGAGCCGCGGGCGGGCGCGGGGTGTCGGGGCGAACCGCGGGGGCCGCCGGACGGGGCATCTCCTTGGTGGCGTCACGACCCGAGATCACACGACTGGACTTCACCGCCGGGGCGGAAACTCCGGAATCGGTCGCCGCAACATCGGACGATGCGGGAGTCGCCTCACTGACGGTCGGGGCCGCGGGAGCCGGTGCCGCGTCCGGTGCCGGAGCCACGGGGGCCGCGGTCGCGGCGGTGGTCGCGGCGACGGTCGCGTCGCCCGACCCACCGTCGGTCGTGGTCGCCTCGTCGGAGCTCGTCGCCTCGTCGCCGGCCTTCTTCGCCGCGGCCTTGCCGGCGGCGGCGGCCTTCTTGGGAGCCTTGACCGGCTTCACCTCTTCGGGCTGAACGTCACGAACCAGACCCTGGGCCTTGGCCTTGCGCTCGAGCAACGGAACGAAGGCATCGGCCAGAGTCGACTGATGCGTCTTGGCGGCCACTCCCTCCGCCTTGCAGAGATCCAGCATCTCGGTATTGGTCATACCGAGCTTCTTGGCGAGTTCGCTTACTTTGATCTTGGCTGTTGCCACGCGACGTTCAGTCCTTCGTTGCTCTGTGGTCGGGCGAACCCGACACGTTTGATTACTTTGCCATGGTTAGGCGGTTCCTGAGGTTGGTGTTCTTGTTGCCCGATCGCGGCGCGAGGGCCCGATCGAATCCCCGAGATTTGACAGCCTTCTCGAGGCAATCGCGCGAATCCGCGCAGATCCACGCTCCCCGACCGACGTCGGTTCGCGACGCCCGCACCTCGCCCGCGGCGTCGCGCACGTAGCGCGTGAGGGCCGCCTGTTCCCGACGGGAACGGCAACCGACACACGTGCGCACGGGCACCGTCGGGTTGGACACGGACACGTTGGACATGATCAGGCGTTCGCCTCTCCGCTGTCCGCGGCCGGCTGGGACGACATGCGCTCGTATTCCTGCAGGCTCATGACCGAACCGTCGGCGGCGTGCCATTCCTGCTCGCCGGTCTCGGGGTTGACCTTCCATTCGCCGTCGGCGAAGCCGTCCTCGAAGATGCCGTTGAGCTCGTTCTGGTACTGCGTCTCGCTCTTGATGTCGATGCGCACACCGGCCAAACGCGAGGCCAAACGGGCGTTCTGGCCCTCCTTGCCGATGGCCAGGCTGAGCTGGAAATCGGGGACGATGACGTCGGCCTGCGTGCGGTCCTCGCTGAGGCGAACCTCGGTGACCTTGGCCGGCGACAGGGCCTTGGCGATGAAGTCGGCCAGATCCTCACTGAAGGGGATGATGTCGATCTTTTCCTGATTCAGTTCGTTCACGACCATACGCACGCGTCCGCCGCGCGCGCCCACGCAGGCACCCACGGGGTCGACGTTGCTGTCGTTGCTGTGCACGGCGATCTTGGTGCGGTGGCCGGGCTCGCGCGAGCACGCCTTGATCTCCACGACGCCGTCGGCGATCTCGGGTACTTCCAGTTCGAACAGGCGCTTCACCAGACCGGGGTGGGTACGGCTGACCACGATCTGCGGTCCGCGCTCGGATCGACGCACCTCGACGATGTAGGCCTTCACGCGCGTGCCGGGGTTGGCGCGCTCGTAGGGAACCTGCTCGCTCTGGGGCATGAGCGCCTCCACCTTGCCCAGATCGAGCAACGCGTAACGGTGATCGTTCTGCTGCACGATGCCGGTGACGATGTCGCCCTCGCGGTTCGCGTACTCCTCGAACTTGCGATCGCGCTCGGCCTCACGGATGCGCTGACCCATCACCTGGCGGAACGTCTGGGCCGCGATGCGACCGAGTTCGTTCTTGCTCGGCGTGTCGTCGCGCTCGTTGACCCAGTTGCCGTCCTCGTCGATGTCGTAGGCGATGAAGCTCATCTCCAACGTGTCGGGGTTCAGCATCACTTCGACCTCTTCGGCCGCGCCGGGGCGCTTCTTGTAGGCCGTGGCCAGCGCGTCGACCAGCACCTGCAAGAGGGTGTCCTCGGAGATGTTCTTCTCCGCCGCAAGCAGCTTGATGGCTTCTTTCATGTCGAGATTGCTCATGACTCGGAATGCTCCTGGTCGTCGTGGATGTCTGGGTCGTCGAAATCTGGGTCGTCGAAATCTGGGTCGTCGAAATCTGGGTCGTTGTCGGCAGACAAGTCTGCCGTGGTGGAGGCCGAATCGGCTCGGGACCGAGGTCCTGAGCCCGAACTTTTGCCCCGCGCCCCCTTCTTGCCACCGGATCCGGGCTTGGGTGCGGCCTCCCACACGAAGACGGTGCGCGCCCGATCCACCTGATCGAGGGCGATGACCCGCTCCTCGCCCGACTCCACGCGCAACGTGAAGTCGGTCTCCGATGCCGCCACCAACAGACCCGAGATGCGTCGCTCACCGTTCACCACGTTGGTGAGCCGAACGGCCACCTGCTTGCCGATCTCGCGCTGGAAGTGACGGGGCAGACGCAGGTTGCGTTCCAGGCCGGGACTGGACACCTCGAGGGTGTACTGGCCGGGGATCGGATCGGTGTGATCGAGGTCGCGCGAGATCAGGCGCGTGGCCCGCGCCAACTGGTCCACGTCCACCCCACCGGGCGATCCCGGGGGCGTGTCGATGGTGACCTTCACGGTGCCACCGGCGTACTCGAGGTCGTACAACTCGAGGCCGAGGTCGGTCAGGATCGGCAGAACGAGTTGGCGCACGCTCTCGGTGATGCTGTTGTCGGTGCCGCCCATGTCGTTCTCCCTTCTCGTGTCGTCTCGTCTCGCGCGTCGTGAGTGATGAAAAAAGACGTGAGCTTTCGCTCACGCCTTTCCGACCCGCCTGACGGCGGAAACCCTCTCAAGACCCCCTGAATGATACAGGTTGCCAACTAACCTCCATCCAATGTTGCGGTTGTCCAGCCTGTTCGTGCGAACCCTGCGGGAGAACCCGTCCGATGCCGAGGTCCCGAGCCACCAGTTGATGCTGCGCGCCGGATACATCCGGCGGGCCGCCCCCGGTGGGTTCACGTGGCTGCCCTTGGGCTGGAACGTCTATCGAAACGTCGAGCGCGTGGTCCGCGAGGAGATGGACGCCGCGGGCTTCCAGGAGGTCCACTTTCCGGCCCTGCTCCCCCGCGAGCCCTACGAGGCCACGAACCGCTGGTCCGAGTACGGCCCGAACCTCTTCCGGCTCCAGGACCGCCGAGGCGTCGACTACCTGCTGGGCCCCACCCACGAGGAGATGTTCACCCTGCTGGTGAAGGACCTGTACAGCAGCTACAAGGACCTGCCCCTCGTGATCTACCAGATCCAGACCAAGTACCGCGACGAGGCCCGTCCCCGCGCCGGGCTGTTGCGCGGGCGCGAGTTCGTGATGAAGGACAGTTACAGCTTCGACATCGACGATGCCGGCCTGGCCAAGAGTTACGAGGACCACCGGGCGGCCTACATCCGCACCTTCGAACGTCTCGGGCTCCCCTTCGTCATCGTCTCGGCCATGTCGGGGGCCATGGGCGGTTCCAAGAGCGAAGAGTTCCTGGCCCCCCTCGAGGTGGGCGAGGACACCTTCGTACGTTGCGCCTGCGGGTACGCCGCCAACACCGAGGCGGTGCACGTTCCGGCGCCGGCCTCGGCCCCCATCGACGGCGCTCCCGCGGCCCAGGTGGTCGACACCCCGGCGACTCCCACCATCGCCACCTTGGTCGACCTGCTGAACGAGCGCGCCGATCTGCGTCGCGACGATCGAGCGTGGAACGCCGCCGACACCTTGAAGAACGTCATCGTGATGTTGCGCCACCCCGACGGCCGCCGCGAACCGTTGGCGATCGGTGTGCCGGGTGATCGTGAGGTCGACATGAAGCGCCTCGAGGCCCAGGTGGGACCGGCCGAACCGGAGGCTTTCACCGAAGCCGACTTCGCGGCTCATCCCTCGCTCGTGAAGGGCTACATCGGACCCGACGTGCTGGGCTCGTCGTCGTCGTCGGGCATTCGCTACCTGGTGGATCCGCGCGTCGTGTCCGGATCGCGTTGGGTGACGGGCGCCAACGTCGCCGGCAATCACGTGGTCGACCTCACCTGTGGTCGGGACTTCACCCCCGACGGCACCATCGAAGCGGCCGAGGTCGTGGCCGGCGATCCGTGTCCGGCGTGCGCCGAGCGTGGAGCGACCGGAACGCTCGAGATGGCGCGTGGCATCGAGATCGGTCACATCTTCCAACTCGGACGCAAGTACGCCGAGGCCCTCGATCTGACCGTGCTCGACCAGAACGGCAAGCAGGTCGTCGTCACCATGGGCAGTTACGGAATCGGCGTGTCGCGCGCCGTGGCCGCCATCGCCGAGGCAACGGCCGACGAGATGGGCCTCTGCTGGCCGCGCGAGGTGGCTCCGGCCGACGTGCACATGGTGATCGCCAGCAAGGGTGCCGACGACATCGCGGCCGAGGCCGAACGACTGGCCGCCGAACTCGAGTCGCGTGGGGTTCGGGTGTTGCTCGACGATCGCACCACCGTGTCCCCCGGCGTGAAGTTCAAGGACGCCGAACTCATCGGTGTGCCCACCATCGTGATCGTCGGCAAGGGTCTGGCCGACGGCGTGATCGAGGTCCGCGACCGGGCCACGAACGAGCGGCGCAACATCGCCGTGGCCTCCGCGGTCGACGAGCTGGTGGCCGAATGCGACACGAACACCCGTCGGTGATGAGGGCGGTCGGCCGACCATGAAACTCGTCCGCGGTGTCGTGCAGCACTACTCGTGGGGTGATCCCACGTCCATCCCTTCGTTGCTCGGCCTCGAGGCCGACGGTCGGCCGTGGGCCGAACTGTGGTTCGGCACGCACCTCGGCGGACCGGCCAAGGTCATCGAACTGGACGATGCCGGTCACCGTGGACCGACCCCGACGCTGAGCGACGACACCGGAGGGTTGTTCTCTCCGCTCACCTCGGTCTCGGGCGAACTCCCCTTCCTCTTGAAGGTGTTGGCCGCGGCCGAACCACTGTCGTTGCAGAGCCACCCCTCGCAGGAGCAAGCGCGCATCGGATACGCCCGTGAGAACCGCCTCGACATTCCCATCGGGAACAGTCGTCGCATCTACCGCGACCCCTTCGCCAAGCCCGAACTCGTCTGCGCCCTCGAGCCCTTCGAGGCGCTGTGCGGGTTCCGTCGCGAGGTCGACTCGGTCCGCCTCCTTCACTCCATTGGCGGGTCCGCGTCGAAACTGGCGCGACTGGTCACCGATCACGATCTCGGCCACGCACTGCGCCATCTCTTCGCGGGAACCGAGGAGATCCGGGTGCTGCAGAACGAGATCATCGACTCGTGTCGCGAGCACGACTCGGTCAGCGCGCGTTGGGCGGTGCGACTGGCGCACGCGTATCCCGACGATCCCGCCGTCATCGTGACCTTGCTCATGAACCACGTGACCCTCGAACGCGGTGAGGCGCTCTACCTCGGACCCGGCAACCTTCACGCCTACCTGCGGGGCACCGGTGTCGAGGTGATGGGGTCGAGTGACAACGTGGTGCGTTGCGGCCTCACCAACAAGCACGTCGACGTGAACGAGCTGCTGGCCACGGTGGTGCCCGAACCGCTCCCCGACCCCATCGTGCGCGCCACGCCCGTGGCCCGCACCGAGGCCGGGCGGCTGTGGCGCTACGTCACGCCCGAGGCTCCGTTCGCATTGTGGGTGCACCAGATCGACGGCACCGAAACCATCCGGTCCCGCACCCGCGAACTGACCTTGTGCGGCGTCGGTTCCACCGATCTGCTCCAGCGCGGAGAAGTGGCGTATCTGTCGCCCGGCGAAGAACTGACCCTTCGCGGCAAGGCCACGTTGTTCCGCGTCACCGAGTGGACCGACCCGCAGACCTGACCCGACGGCGTCGCGCCGTTCAGGACTTCTTGCGAATCTCGACGATGCGCTCGTTGGCGTTGTTGGCGTCCTCACCCTTTTCGGCCAGGAGGGCGGACCGATCCTTGGCGGCCTCGCGCTCGGCCTTGGCCGTGTCGACGCGAGCGATGGCGGCGTCCACTCCGTGTTCGTGGATGAACTCGGCCCACTCCACCAGCGCTTCCACCATCTCGGATTCGGGAACCACGGCGACGTTGCGGCCCTTCACGAACAAGTGACCGCGCTTGTTGCCCGCGGCGATGCCGATGTCGGCGTCGCGGGCCTCGCCCGGACCGTTCACCACGCAGCCCATCACCGCGACCTGGAGGGGGATCTGTCGCTCTCCGAATGCGGCCATGGCGCGGTTGGCCACGTCGATGACGTCGATCTCGGCCCTTCCGCACGACGGACAGGCGATGAGATCCACGTTCTTGCGCTCGCGCAATCCGAGCGCCTCCAACAGTTGACGACCCGCGCGGGCCTCCTCCACCGGATCGGCGGTGAGGCTGTAACGGATGGTGTCGCCGATGCCCTCCATGAGCAACGTGGCGATCCCCGCGGTGGCCTTCAACAATCCACCGGGCAACGGTCCGGCCTCGGTGACACCCAAATGGAGCGGATGATCGGTGGCTTCGCTCAGCTGCCGGTACGCCTCCACCATGAGGGGCACGTTGGACGCCTTCACGCTGATCTTGATGAGATCGAAATCGACTTCCCGGAAGTAGGCGATCTCGCGCATGGCGGACTCCACCATGGCCTCGGGGGTCACCTTGCCGCCGTACTTGTCGTACAACTCGGGATCGAGCGAACCGCCGTTCACTCCGATGCGAATGGGAATGCCACGGTCACGGGCCTCGCTGGCGACGGCCTTGATGTGTTCGGGCTTGCGGATGTTGCCCGGGTTCAGGCGCAGACCGTGGACCCCGGCCTCCATGGCCGCCAAGGCCATCTTGTACTGGTGATGGATGTCGGCGATCACCGGGATGGGTGACCGCGGGACGATGCGCGCCAGTCCCTCGGCGGCCTCGATTTCGTTGCACGTGCAGCGAACGATGTCGCATCCCGCCGCCGCCAACGCGTAGATCTGCTGCAGGGTTCCCTCGACGTCGGCCGTCTTGGTGGTGGTCATCGACTGCACCGTGATCGGAGCGTCACCTCCGACGGCAACTTTGCCGACGTGGATCTGTCGAGTCGGTCGACGGGACGTGATCGACGCGTGCTGCATGATCGTCAGTCTGCCAACAATCAGAACGGTCGTGTGAGATCGAGGTACAGGCCGGTGAAGGTGAGGAACATGAGAAGTGTCACGACCACCACCGTGGCCGGCCACATCTTCTCGACGTCGGCCCGATACTCGCGCCCCTTGCGACTGCGAATGCGTTCGTAGGTGGCGATGGCGGCATGGCCACCGTCGAACGGCAGAAGCGGAAGCAGATTGAAGAGCCCCACGAAGACGTTGATGGAGGCCAGCACCTCCATGACCCCGTAGAAGCCGTCCCGATCACCGATCTCGCCGGCGACCTTGGTGACGCCGACCACGGTGGTGGGTCGTTTGGACGGATCGGCCTCGTCGTTGGTGAGTTGTTCCCACTGGTTGGCCGGATTCACCACCGTCCCGATGCCCGAGAACGTGCGGCCCATTCCGGTCCAGAGATCGCCCATCACGTGCGAGAACCCGTCGACGATCCCCAACTCGGATCGATCCCAACTGTCGGTGCCCACACCCAGATACCCGAGACCGGATCCGGGCTCCGAGGGGCGTTCGACGAGGGTGACGTCGACGGCGGAGGCGGCGCCGTCGCGCACGAACTCGACGGTGACCCGTTCGCCGGCGCCGATGGAACCGATGGTCTCGCTCAATTCGTCGACGCTCTCGATGGTTCGTCCACCGATGGTGGTGATGTGATCACCGAGTTCGATGCCCGCGCGTTCGGCCGGCGATCCTTCGGTGACCGCGAACACCTTCACCTGGTTGGTCTCCTGGTATCGACCACCGCTGGTGTACACGAACATCATGATGAGGATCGCGATGATCATGTGCATCATCGAACCCGCCGTGATGACGAGCAACCGCCATCGGTAGGGCTTGCTCGAGTACGACACGTTCTCGTCGCCAGCGTCGACGGGATCGAGATTGTTCATGCCGACGATGCGCACGAAGGCACCCAACGGCAACGCGCGCACGCCGTACTCGACGCCGTTGCGGGTCATGCTCCAGAGCTTGGGTCCGAACCCCATGAAGAACTGGGTGCGCTTCATCCCCGCCCAACCGGCGGTCACGAAGTGGCCGACCTCGTGCAGGAAGACGGAGACGAGAAGACCGACGACGAGCACCAGACTCCAGACGTTGGTGATGCCCAGCCACGCCAGCAGACCGAGGATCACGATCCCCGAGGTGGCCGCCGTCGATCGCTTGGGGCCACGGTCCACCGGAGCCTCGCCGACGGCCCCACCGGCCATCATTTCGTCGCGGAACGAGCGGTACAGCGTCATCGGGACAGAACTCTACGGGCGGCATCGCGCCCGCGCCGGTCGGCCTCGATGATGTCGGCGGCCACCAATTCACCAGCCGGTGTTTCGTGCCGCTGCAGGGCCTCCTCGACGGTCTCGGCGATCTGGGTCCAGCGCAGACCGCCCTCGAGAAAACGCTCGACCGCCACCTCGTTGGCCGCCGACATGAAAGCGGGTGCCGTTCCGCCGACCCGTCCGGCCTCGTACGCCAGATCGAGACAGCGGAAGGTGCGCCGGTCCGGTGGCGCGAAATCGAGTCGTTGCAGGTTCTCCCAGTCGATTCG
>WLEG01000230.1 GCA_009704425.1 Actinomycetota bacterium
CGACTCCGGCGAGCGCATCGTTGACGACGACCGTGGTGTCGGGCAGCGCGTCGAGAGCGGCCCGCAGGAATCGCCCGCCACTTTCCTCGTCGCCCACCAAGGTGATCACCTTGGGCGGAGACGTGGTCAGTTGGGCGACCTGATCGGAGTAGTCGGCATCGGACGGATTGAACGGGACGTTCAGGTCGATGGTGATGCCCTGCAACGACAACGCCCGGGCAACCTCTTTGGTCAAGTCCCGACCGAACGGGTCATCGGGGAACGCGATGACCGTGTTGGTGACGCCGGTCTGGGCGACCAGTTGGGCCAGTGCCTGACTCGCGAGTCCATCGGGTGCGATGGTGCGCACGAACAGTTCGTCGTCGGGGAACGAGGCCAGCGACACCGCGGTGGCTCCCGGTGAGCACACGGCAACTCCGGATTCGATCAGGCGGGGCAACACATCGAGGGCCACGTTCGACGAGAGCGGTCCGATGAGGGCGTCGATGCCGTCGTCGCTCACCAGAGCGTCGACGGACCCGACGGCGGTGGTGGCGTCGGCACCCTCGTCGGCCACGACCAATTCCACGGGGCGGCCGAGCACGCCTCCGGCTTCATTGATGATGCGAACCGCGGCGTTGGCGACGGCCACCAGCGGTTCGCCCAAGGTGGCCCCGTCACCCGATTGGGGAACGAGCAGACCGAAGCGCAACACGCCGTCCTCCTCGGGCTGGGGGACCGTGGTGGAGAACTGCGGAGTGCTGTCGGGGGTGGATGACGACTCGCTCGTGGAACAGGCGACCGCGGAGATGGCAACGGCGGCCACGACGAGACGACGTATCACGTCGGGCGCTCCGAATCGTGGTGGGCCTTCTCGGCCTCCAGCTCGGCCTCGTAGCGATCGAGGGTGCCCAACGCCATGGCCGAGGCCAACTCCAGTCGGAACCGCACCTCGACGGACGGCCCGTCGCCGTAACCGAGACCGCTGGGCTTGCCGGTGTTCATGGCGAAGATGGTGATGCCACCGGGAAGGTGGGACACGCTGAGCATCTTCTCGTAACGCCACTCCTTGGCCCGCTTCGCTCCGGCGAACATGATGCGCGTGTTGGTGACCAGAGCGTTCCCACGATCGGTCATGGAGATCGACTCCTCACCGCGCGTGGCGCGCCCACGCATTCCGCCGGTGTTCATGCGCACCTTGCCGAACAACGGAAACGACACCCCGCCGTAACCGCCGCTGTAGGTGGTTGGTGCGCGCACGGTCTCGATGTAACCCACCTTCTCGAGATGTGCGATGGCGAACTCGCCCTTCTTCAACATGAAGCCGTAATCGGAGCTGTCGGTGAATTGCTCGTGGGTGCGGCCATTACGACAGTCCCGCACCACCTCGAGCATGCGGTCGATGGCCTCGGACTCCTGTTGCCACGTGTGCAGGGCGGCCACCTGTGCGGTCTCGGCCTGGGCACGGGCTCGTTCGGCGGCTTTGCGTCGTCGGTTCTCGAAGAATCCCATGGGTGTCACCCTAGAACCGGGCTGTGGCGCAACGAGGCCGATTCATTCGTGCGCGCCGATCCGGCTGTCGTTATCAGTGGAAGAGTGCCGCGGCCCGTCGACCCTGACGACGCCCGTGTTCGGCGGCCGGACGTCGAAAGTCGGGATCGAGCGTGTTGATGCCCACGGCTCGCGCGGTGTCTTCATCGGACTGGATGTAGCGAACCGTAGGTGCCGTGGAGCGTAGACGTTCGACCTCGGCGTCGATCGCGGGTGACGGTCCGCCGATGCGCGGGGCGATGACGACCACGTCGTCGGACCCTTCGGCGAGGAAGGCGTTCGCACCGTTGCGCAATCCGCCGTCGTAGTAGCGACGTCCACCGATGGTGACGCAGGGCCAGACGCCGGGCACCGCGCAACTGGACGCCACGGCGTCGACGAGCGACACCCCACTGTTCTTCGTCCAGGTGACGAACTCTCCGGTGTGCGCGTCGATGGCCGTGATCACCAGATCGCGATCGGGCCAGTCGATGCCGCTCAGTCGATGTTCGATCACGCGACGTCGCGTGGCCTCGTCCACCGTCGCGGCCCCGAGCGCCAAGTCACCGATGTGGCGGCGTTGATCGTCGGAGGTGGTGCCTCCGTCCACCATCAGACCGAACACCGTCACCAACAAGTCCAGATCGAGCTCGGGTTTGAGTTCGTGGTGCTCATCGGCGACCTGGGAGGCGAACAGATGCTCCAGGTCCGGTCCACCCAGCAGTTGGGCGCCCACCACCGACCCGGCCGAGGTTCCGATGACACGGTGCGCGCGCGTGGCCAGATCGACGCCCTCGTCACGAAGTCCCAGCAAGACGCCGATTTCCCAGGCGATCCCGGTCACCCCACCTCCGGCCAGAACGAGCGTGTTCGACATGGGAACGGTTTAGCCGGTCGCCCTGGGGTAAGGAAAGGGTGAGAATCCCCGGGCGCCCAAACCGGCGCGGGGTTCGCGATCGTGACACATCCGTACTTGGTAGGAGAACGTCCCATGCAGAAACCCACACCCCCCGTCCGTGTTCGTCATCTCGTCGTCGGTCTCGTCGCGTTCGGTTCGATCGTGACGGGTTGCGGATCCTCCGATTCGCCCGATGAGGACAACCCGAGTTCGTCGACCACCGTCGTCGGCTCGGTGGTGACCTCCGGTGATCAGGCCGTCGACGAGGTCGAAAGCGATCTGGCCAGCCTGGACGCCGACCTGCAGGTCATCGATGACGCACTGGCCGAACTCGACGCGCTCGACACCGTCGCCCCCTGACCCCGATTTCTCGAACCCAACCGAACCCGACAAAGGAAACCCCATGAAGCGCCGAATCGCCCTGCCCACCCTGGCCATCCTGATCACGCCCCTTGCCCTCGGAGTGTCGTCGGTGCACGCCTCGGGAGGTGACGACGACCGAGACGATTCCGAACAGGAGAACGAGAGTTCCGACTCGAGCGTGCCGTCGTCGAGCACCCCGTCGTCGACCGTTCCGGTTCCGAGCCGACCGCCCGCACCCGGCGCGCCGTCCACGTCCACTCCGTCGGGTTCGTCGCGTCTGGCCGAGATGCGCGCCAAGTTGAACGCGCTTCTGGATCGGATCGGTCAGTCGCCGTTGCCCGACTCCGTGAAGCAGGATCTTCGCGCGCGGGTGGACGCGTTGTTCACGAAGATCACCTCGGGTCAGCGCATCGAGTCGCGCGACCTCGAGGCGATCGCCAAGGCGTTCGAGAACGCGTTGCGCGCGTTGCGTCCCTCCACGTCGACTCCGTCGGCTCCTCCGTCGTCGGTCAACGGTGGCTCGGTCCCCGACGACGATGACGACAACTCGGGCGACGACGACTCCGACGACTCGGTGGTGTCGATTCCCGGTGGCTCGATCGGCGACGACTCCAGCGGCCGTCCGCGTTTCGACATCGACAAGGTGCGACGCGACGGCGACCAGGTGCGCGGTGATCTGGCTGCCAACATCGCCAAGGCGGTGGCGGCCCTCGAGACGCTTCCGCAAAGCGACGCGCGAGACGCCGTGATGGCATCCTTGACCGCGTTGAAGAGCCGGGTCGAAGCCGGCGAGACGATTCCCTTCGACGAAGTGCGCAGCGTGTTCCGCGCCGTCGCGAAGTTGGTGTACGAGCGCATCGGTGACGAGCCCGACGACGACTCGGCTCCCGCCCCCGGTGAGGTTCCCGACGAGATGCAGCGTCAGCGCATGCTCGGCTCGGTCACCCAGGCTCTCACCCTGCTCGCGGGCAACACCACCGAGGCCGGCGTCCAGGCGATCGCCGCACTGGAGGCCGTGAAGGTCACCCTCGAGGCGGGCGAGATGCCCAGCCGCGACAGTTTCGAGAACGCCATCCGACTCGCGCGCGAGGCACTACAGGAGACTC
>WLEG01000231.1 GCA_009704425.1 Actinomycetota bacterium
GGTGTTGGAGGTCGGTGACGTCATCACCTCCATCGACATTGGCAATGGAGCGGTGACCATCGACGTGGTGTCCGACATCTCCGAGGCGTTGGCCGGTGCCCGACCGGGAGACGAGGCCACCATCGAGGTTCTCTCGCTGTCGGGTGAGTCGCGCACGGTGAAGGTGGAATTGATCGCCAGCCCCGACGACCCCACCCGCACCATCGTGGGTTTCTCGGCCCGCGACACCCGCAAAGTGAGCCTGCCCTTCGACGTGGTCATCGACACCGACCGCATCGGTGGCCCGAGCGCCGGCCTGTCGTTCACCTTGGCCCTGATCGACCAGCTGACCCCCGGCGAGTTGATCCCCGCCGCCGGGGTGGCCGTGACCGGCACCATCTTCGAGGACGGTTCGGTCGGGGCGATCGGTGCCCTGGTGCAAAAAGCCATCGCCGTCGAGCGGTCGGGGGCCCGATTCTTCCTGGTGCCCACGGCCCAAGGTGAGGCCGACATCGCCGCCGCCCGGGCCGCCGTGGGTGACGACGTGGAGATCATCCCGGTGGCCACCTTGGAGGAGGCCCTGTCGGCCCTCGCCGACCGTGGGGGCGAACGACTCTGACGGGCCGGGTCTGTGATGGGTGACCCATACCGAAAGCCCTGATTGCCACCCCTTTTCCACAGGGTTTTCGTACTATCCCTCCAATGGCCATCTCGTTTTCGCGTCCCGATCCCTCGTCGCCCACCGCCGTGGCGGGAGCGACGTTCCCGTCCGCCCGCCGGGGCTTCGACCAGAACGAGGTCCGCGACTTCCTGCGCATGGTGTCCGCCGAGCTGTCCCGGCTGCAGGAGCGGGTCGTCTTCCTCGAGCGCGAATTGGCGAATGCCCAGCATGGAGCCCCCGTCGCGCCGCTGGAACTGGACGAGGACGCCGTGGCCGCGATGCTGGGCGAAGAGACCCTACGCATCGTCCAGACCGCCCGCGAGGCGGCCGCCAAAATCAAGACCCGGGCCGACGAGACCGCCTCGCGCCTCATCCGCGAGGCCACCGATGAGGCCGCCCGAATCCGCGAGGACGCCGAATTGGAGGGCGCCCGTCGCCGCCAGGACGCCTCGTCGGACGCCGAATCCGAGATCCTCATGGCCAAGCAGCAGGGCCGCGACATGGTGAACGAGGCCCGGGCCTACCGCGAGCGGGTGCTGGCCGACGTCGCCAAGCGCCGCGAATTGGCCCGTGAGCAGCTCGAGGACCTGATGCACAGTCGCGACCGCCTCATTCAGGCGTTCGAGCGGGCCCGCCTGGCCACCGACGACGTTCTGCGCGACCTCGACGAGGCGTCCGATGAGACCAACGAGTTCGTGAACCTGGCCAACACCACCGGTCCAGTGCCCATCATCGTGCAGGCCGACGACCTTCCGGCCGCCGAGGCCGTGACCACCATCGCTCCGCTGCCGTACGACCAGGACGACGACCCGGTGGTCGACGTTCCGGTGGTGAACACCGTCGTCGACCATCCCGAGCCCATCGACGTCGACGGTGTCGATGTGGTCGCCGTCGAGACGAGCACTCTCGTGATCACCACTGACGAAGTGGTCGATCCCGCGATGACCACTCTCGAGATCACCACTGTCGATGCGGTTCCGGTCGTCGACGCACCCGTGGCGGACGAGGCGACGCCGTCGACCTCGAACGTGGTGCCGCTCTTCGCGCGTTCCGATCAACGCACGATGTCGGTGGCCGACATGGTCGACGACGACATCGACGACGACATCGACGACGAGTCCGACCCGCCGATGGAGGACCCCATCGTCGTCCCCTCCAGCGTGTCGTCGCGGCCCAAGCCCGCTCCGGTGGACGACATCTTCGCCAAGTTGCGCCGAGCCGGTGCCGACACCGTGGCCGCCAAGGAAGTCGCCCGCGCGAAGTCCGCCGACGAGTCCACGCCCTCGGGGCGTCCCGGTGCACCGGTGAAGCCCATCGAGGCTCCCGTCGTGGAATCCGTCGTCGAATCTGTCGTCGAAACCGACGTCGAACCTGATGTCGACACCGAACCCGTGGCGACGGTGTTCCAGACGCGCGACGAGGCGTTGGCCCCGATCATCTCCACGATGAGTCGCAAAGCCAAGCGTGTGCTGGCCGACGAACAGAACCTGGTGCTCGACACCCTGCGGGGCAAGACTCCGGTGAAGACCCTCGACGCGATCGTCGGACCCAAGTCCGATCATGCCGCGCGCTACACCGCCGCCTTGGAGGCCACGGTGAAGAGTGCGGCGATGGTCGGCGCGCGCTCGCTCAGTGACGCGTCCGAGAAGGAACTCGCCAAGGACATCGCCAAGCAGATGGCGGCCGTCAACGAGCAGATCGTCTCGTCGATCGTGGCCCCGTTGCGCGAGCGTCTGAGTCGCAGCATCTCGCAGGCCGCCGGTGACAACAACGAACTGGCGTCACTGGTTCGCTTGGTGTACCGCGAATGGAAGAACCAACACATCGACACTCACGTCGACGACATCGCGCGCGCGTCGCACGGTCGCGGAGCCTTGTCCGCGCTCGACCCCGGTGCCAAGGTGTGTTGGAAGGTCGACCCCAACGGCCCGGCTTGTGCCGATGCCGAGGACAATTCGTTGGCCGGAGCGGTGAAGGCCGGTGACGCCTTTCCCACCGGTCACACGCACGCGCCGGCGCATTCGGGGTGCCGCTGTGCACTCGTTCCGCACCAGAACTAGTCTCGCCTCGTGAGACCAGCCTCGGATCTGCCTCGGGGGCCACGTCGCCCCCGCACCCCTCGTTCCTTCAAGGTGTCGAAAGGTCGGATCATCCTTCTGGTGATCGCGGCACTCCTGGTGTTGTTCGTTCTGTCGGCGCGCACCTTGGCCGGCTTCTACGTGGAACTGCTGTGGTTCGATTCGGTGAACCGTGGTGACACGTTCTGGGCGGTGTTGAAATCCAAGGTGTTCCTGGGTGCGGTGTTCTCCATCGGCTTCGCCATCGTGGCCTTCATCAGTCTCACCTTGGCCGAGAGACTCGCTCCCGCCGATCTGCCCGAGGGTCCCGAGCGCGAGGTGGTCGAGCGCTATCGCATGTTCGTCGGTAAGCGCACCCGTGTGCTGCGTGTGCTGATCTCGGTCATCTTCGGATTGATCGTCGGTGTACCCGCGGTGGCGCAATGGCAGGACTGGCTCTTGTTCCGGCACTCGAAGTCCTTCGGCGTGAGCGACCCGCAGTTCGGTGTCGACGCCGGGTTCTACGTCTTCCGACTGCCGTTCCTCACGTTCGTGGTGGACTGGGCCTTCGCCGCGTTGGTGTTGGTCATCCTGATGACCGCGGCCATGCACTTCCTGAACGGCGCCGTCCGTCTGCAGATGCCGGGTCAGCGCATCACCAAGGGCGGTCGGGTGCACATGAGCATCCTGTTCTCGTTGCTGGCCGTCATCAAGGCCGCCGACTACTGGTTGCAACGGTTCGAGCTGACCGTGTCGTCGCGAGGCGTGGTGCAGGGCGCCACTTACACCGACGTGAACGCGCAGTTGCCCGCGCTGAACCTGCTGATTCTCATCAGTCTTCTGGTGGCGGTGCTGTTCATCGCCGGCATTCGCTGGGGTGGATGGCGTCTGCCCTTGTTGTCGATGGCGCTGTGGGCCGTGGTGGCCGTCGTGGCCGGTGCGGTGTATCCCGCGGTCATCCAGCGTTTCGTGGTGCAGCCGAACGTCACCACACGCGAGCGCGACTACATCGCGCGCAACGTCGAGGCCACGCAACGCGCGATGGGCCTCGACAACGTGGAGGTGGTGAATCTCACCGCCGACGAGGCCACCGCCGCCGACGTGAAGGCCAGCATCGTGCCGTTGTCGGACACCCGCTTGCTGGACGTCGCGGAAATGAAGGACCGCTTCGCA
>WLEG01000232.1 GCA_009704425.1 Actinomycetota bacterium
ACGAAACCCAACGCCAGCCACATCTCGGCGCGCAAGCGGTCGGCCACCGGCGGCACCAGTTGATTGGCCACCACCATGCCCTCGATCATGTCGGCCACCACCGCCACCCACGGCCGGCCCTTCACCCGCACCGCCACCGTGGCGCCGCCGTCCCAGCGACGCAACGAGCGATCGACGCCCAAAATGCGCGGCGGACAACGAAAACCGGGCACCAGCAAGCCGCGCACACGGGCCTCGTGGGCCAGGGTGCGCGCGGCGTGCGCGAAGTTGACGGTGTTCGATTCCATGGGAAGAGCCACCTTGCCAACGGGGTGTGGCAGGGAACACCGAAACGCGCGTCTCCCCTGAACCGAGCACCGAACCCCCTACAGTCGGCGACATGTCCGACGTCTACAACCCGGCCCAACAACGGGTCATCGACCTGCTGGGCCGCACCGACGAGCGACCCGTCATCCCCGACGGCCTGGCCGACGAACTGCGCGCCGAGATCGAGGAGGCCCTGAAGCCGTTCCACCCCGTGCTCCCCGACGGCAAGTCCTACGAGACCCGCTTCACCCTCAGCAAGCGCGGCCTCGGCGACGTCCACTCCTGCGAGAAGTACTTCGTCGACGGCATCGGGCCGTTCGAATGGTCGACGGCCAACGCCAAGGGCACCATCGTGCACAAGGCCGTCGAGGTGTCCATCAACTTGCGCCATCCCATGCCTCCCGCCGACCTGGTGGAAGAAGCGGTGTCACGACTGGCCAACGACACCTCCAAGGGCATCAGCGACTTCCTCACCACCCTCGACGAATTCGGACGCGCCGAACTCATCGGCATGTGCACCGCCACCTTCACGCGCTTCACCGAGAACTTCCCACCCATCAAACGCACCTGGATCCCGCAGGTCGAGAGCCCCATCGCGCTGTCGTTGGCGGGTGGACGCGTGCGCGTCAGCGGCAAACTCGACATCGCGTTGGGCCGACCACCCGACAAGGTCATCCTCGACATCAAGACCGGAGGTCGCGACCACTCGCACACCGAGGATCTGCGCCTGTACGCACTCATCGATCTGCTCTCCATCGGTCACGCGCCCCGCAAAGTGGCCAGCTACTACATCGAGGACTCGGTCATCGATCAGGAGGACATCAACGAGGCCTCGTTGCGCTCCACCACCCGCCGACTGCGCGACGGATTGGTGCGCGCCATCGAACTGAAGATCGGCAAGGTCGAGCCGGTGTTGCGACCGGGCAACAAGTGCCGGTGGTGTCTACACAACAACGACTGTCAGGCGGGCCTCGAATTCATGGCCGAACTGGCCGAGCGCGACGGTTGGTGATCAGCGCACGTGTGGCGTCATCAACGCCACCGGCAATCCCAAGCCCACCTCGCGACGAATCGACGCGATGCGGCGACCGGGTTGCACCGCGTCACGAGGCGCCGACACCGCATCGGGGCCCAGCCACGCCACCGTCGCATCGAGGTCGTCGACGACGAACACCACACCCCACAACGAGGCCGCCGTGTTCGGGTCAAGATCGGGTCGCTCCACCACCTCGAGGATGATGTCACCCGCGCGGTGAAAGCCCTGCCGGACTCCTCCGCCGGCGTCTCGCACCCGCTTGCGCGGTGCACCGAGAATCCGATCGATGGACTCGCTCGTGCGATCCAGTGATCCGGTCATGATCACGATGTGATCGATGGACGACACGCGAACGCGATTCCCGGGTGCCGGAGAATTCGCCGGTTCGTCGATCCATCGTGTGGCGATGCCGTCCACGTCGTCGGGACCGCTCGTCGCACCCACGAGCGTCCAACCGGCCACCGCCGACTCGACGCTCCCCGGTGCACCGTCCACGAAACGAAAGCCGAGACCGGCGACGGTGACGGACGGACCGTCGGAGGATTCGTGAACGGCGAAGCCCAGACGGCTCCACGGTTCCACGGGGCAACCCAGTCGCAATTCGGCGACACGGGCGGATTCAGAAAGGTCGGACATGTACGCGTCCGGCCGGGAGATCAGACCTCAGCCGCGACCCATGTTGGGGCGCTTGCCGTGGTTCGCCTTGGAACGGCGGAGACGGGCCTTGCGCTTCTTGGTCTTCTTCGACATAGGCGTAGGAGCCTACAGGGGGATTCCCGGGAAACGACATGGCGCCACCCCGCCCCGCGAACGATCCGAACCCCGCAACCGACGGGCGAACCACCCCGTCGCCAGCACCAATGCCCCCGCGAACGGCAGAACCGGGGAGATCGGCCCCGTCACGGCCAACGGGCCGGTTCCCGGGGGTCCGACCCGGTCCGCCGGAAGCGGCGGGCTCGCGACATCGAACGGGTCGGCGCCCGGTTGCCACACGGTGTCGGACACGACGACGACCTCCGCGACGGCGTCGGGTCGCTCGTCCGACGATGCGGTACCACCGCACGCACCCCCCATCGGGCTCTCGGCGGAGAACGACACCGCGTCGGCCCCCTCCGGTAACGCGACGGTTGCGGTTCCCTCGGGTCCGGTCACCAGAACGGAGGGCGGTAGTTCGGCATCGGATCCGTGGAAGACGGCGAACACCTGATGACCGACGAGGGGCTCGTCGTCGAAATGCAGATACGCGGTGGCCTCTCGCGAGTCGCTCACGGTTCCGACGATGGAATACGTGGTGCACGGAACCGGTTCGGCCGATGCCTCGGACGTGCGACCGAGTATCGAGAGCGGCACGAGCATCAACAAGGGAGCGACGATCAATCGGTGATTCATGCGCTCGGGTGTGCGACGAAACGTCACGACCGACACGGTTCGACTCGGGCCCGTCGCTAGCCTTCCTCGGGTCATGGAACGTTTCGGCCTGGTCGGCCTCCCGAACGCGGGCAAGAGCTCTCTGTACAACGCACTCACCGGAGGCGGAGCCCTGGCCGCCCCGTACGCCTTCGCCACCAAGGACCCCAACATCGGTGTGGCCAAGGTCCCCGACGATCGACTCGATCGTCTGGCCGTCATGTCGAAGACGAAGAACACCATCCACGCGTCCGTCCAGGTGGTCGACATCGGCGGACTGGTGGAAGGCGCGAGCAAGGGCGAGGGTCTGGGCAACAAGTTCCTGGCCAACATCCGCGAGGTCGACGCCATCGTGTTGGTGTTGCGCGCGTTCGTCGACGACGACGTGCCCGGACCGAGCGACCCCCTCGATCACCTGCGCGTCGTGGAGATCGAGTTGGCTCTGGCCGATCTCGAGACCGTCGAGAAGCGCCTCACGCAGGCCACCCGCCAAGCCAAGCTCGACAAGGGTGCCGCGGCCGAACTCGAGGCCCTGCAGGCGGCGTACGACTCGCTCAGCGAGGGTCGCCCTCTCTACCGCGCCGGGCTGAAGCCCGAGTGGCGCGAGACCCTGAAGCCGTACTTCCTGCTCACCAATCGTTCGGTGTTGGCAGTTGTGAACGTCGGAGAGAACGAACTCGACAAGATCCCCGCGGTCGAACAACGGGTGCGCGACGAGTTCTCCTCGGCCGGCGACAACGTCGAGGTCATCGGCATGTGCGTGCAACTGGAAGCCGAGGCCGCCACCATCGTGGATCCGGTGGAGCGCGCCGAGATGCTCGAGGGTTTCGGTCTCGGCGAGGGCGCGTTGTTCCGCATGGTGCGCAGCGCGTATCACCTGCTCGGTTTGCGCACCTACTTCACCACCGGCGAGAAGGAAACACGTGCCTGGACCTTCTACGCGGGCTCGAACGCCCCCGAATGCGCCGGACGGATCCACAGCGACTTCCAGCGTGGTTTCATCAAGGCCGAGGTCATCCGTTGGGACGAATTACTCGACATCGGTTCGTGGACCAAGGCCAAGGAACTGGGCAAGATCCGTATCGAAGGCAAGGAATAC
>WLEG01000233.1 GCA_009704425.1 Actinomycetota bacterium
GCCGGTCACGGTGCAGTTTCCCGCGCTCGGGCAGGCAACGGCATTCGCGGACGACGGTCCGTTCACGCCGATTCCAGGCACCGGCATCGCATTGGACCACACACCGTTCGTCATCGTGGCCACGAAGGCGCGATTCCCCTCGCTGTTCGTGGAACTCGGGTAGAAGCCGACCACTGCACAGTTGCCAGGACTGGCACACGAGATGCTCCGAACACTGGGGCTGTTGACCCCGTCACTCATTGCGCGTAGTCCGGGAATCTCGACGGGAGTCGACCACACACCGTTACTCAATACCGAGACGAACGATCCCGTGAACGCCACGTCGAAGTTGGTGTTGAGAAGCATGTACAAGCCGCCGATGACGCAATAGTTAGAGGTCGTGCAGTCGATCGCATCGAGAATGGCGCCACCCGGGATGTCATTGGGGTTCGCTTCCAAACTGGGCGTGCCTTGCGGGGCCGAGAACGTCGTGCCCCACGTGCAACCTCGCGGCCACTCGAACGATTCTGAGCAAGTGAACCCGCGAACGAGTTGCGGGTTGCTCCATTGGTCATTCGACTTTGTCGCCACGAAGGGTGAGTAGCCCTCCATTCCGCCAAAGGCGCAAAACGTCCCCGACGGGCAGTCGATGGCTCGAGGGCCAATGTTTCGCAAGCCGACACCTAATGCGGGAGTCGTTCGTCGCCAATTGGCCGGGGTCTGATTCGGTGACCATGAACCATTGGACTGTGAAACGACGGCTCCGAAATAGCCGCCGCCCCAACCAACCCAGTTGTAGGAGTAGATCGAGCCAATGGTGCACTCACCGCGAGCTCCGCAGGACATGCTGCGGACCTCATCCCAGTTCTGATCCTGCCAACCATTGTCGGGATCGAAGTTCGATGGTGCGGCGGCAATAAAGGTGGCGCTCGACCACTGACTGGCCGCCTCCACCGGGGAGGTCCCGACGACGGCAACGGCGCCGACAAGCGCGAAAGCCCCGGCAGTCAGATTCACGAGGTTTCGGAGACGCGCCATAACGACCTTTCAGAGGAGAGTAACCGTTGGTTACCCATAGAGTAACCAGAGGTTACTCGTGCGTCAACACCGCTACTCCTCCCGAATACCTAGGCTTCGCCTCACGGTCGACCGATTCCTGAACCCATGGCCAACCCACGATCACAACCCACCCCCCGCAGCGAGGGAATGTCGAACATCGTCGAAGCAACGATCCGGCTGTTGAGGACCACCCCGGCGGCCGACATCACGTTGCGCGATATCGCGCGCGAGTCAGGTCACGGACATCGTTTGATCGTGGAATGGTTCGGCGGCAAAGGCGGTCTTTTCGCCACTGTGGTCACCAAGGTGTTCGAGGAGCTCGCCTCCAGTGGCGATCTCTTCTACTCCGACATCGCCACGCGACCCGAAGTGCGCGCCGCGGTGCATCTGCAGAACTACATGCGGGTCCTTCATCCCGACCTCGTCGAACAAGCCCGAACCAATTTCGTCGGCGACATTCTCAAGGAACGGCTACGCGCGCTCCGTGGTCTCTCCGAGGAGCAAGCAGACATCGCGGTTCGGCGAATCCAGGCTCACACCATGGGCCTGGCCATCATGGCCGAGTTCCACAACCTTCCCGACGATGTCGTGATTCAGATGACCAAAGACGAGGTGAAATCCTCGATGGGCTTCGACCTACCCGACAATCCCAACCGGGCATGAACTCCCCCATCGAGGAACTCATCGGCGTGTACGACGCCGACGGCACGATCGTCGGCGAGGTCTCCTACTGGATCGGTGCTCGGCTCGGTCGCACGCATTGCTCGCTGTGTGAACTGACCCACGGTCTGTTCACCGTGAAGCGGGAGTGGCGCGAATGCTCCATCAGCCTCGGCGTGCCGTTCACCACCTGGCACCGCGACGACGCCCCCGCCGAAGTGATCGCGGCCATCGATGTCTTCCCCGCGGTGCTGGCCCGCCGAGGTGATTCGCTGAGCGTCGTCATCGACGCCGAGACGCTTAAATCCTTCGACGGTGACACATCGCGATTCGCCGATCACCTGCGCGCCATCCTGATGCCATGACCCGCGAGGCCCGAACCAAGAACGGATTCGCCCCGCGCAACTGTGCCGCGTGCGGTCGACTGTTCGAATGGCGCAAGAAGTGGGCGCGTGATTGGCACAACGTGCGCTGGTGCTCCGACGCCTGCCGCCAACGCGGCGCCTAGTCGTTCTCGGTCGCAAAGACGCCCGAAAGCCGGCATGTTCGCGACCGAGATCGCGAAGTTCGCACAACGTATCCCGGTCGTTCACTTTCTTCATCTTCGTGTGGCGCACGTTCTCGGTACCGTCGAGTCGTGACCTCGAGTCGAGCCGAGAAGACGCTTCTGCGCCACGGTTCCTCGGTGCACGTCAGTCGCATCGCTCTTCTGCGCTACATCGACGTGCGCCGCCTGCTCGGTGGACAGGTGCTCGGTCAAGCGGCCGACGCCGCCCTCTCGATGATCCTGGCCAACGAACTTCTCCTGGGCCACTCCGATGGACCGACCAACACCCGCTTGGTGCACATGGTGATCGCGGCGGCGATCCCGTTGTTGTGTGCCGGCCCACTGGCCGGCTATCTGAGTGACCACTTCTCGCGACGCTCGATCCTGGTGAGCGGCCAGGTCGTCCGCATGCTGTCGGCCACGATGCTGTTGCTGTCCCTCCACCTGGACTGGTCCACCGTGGCTATCGGCCTGTGGGCCGTGGGCTTGTGCACCAATCGTGTTCTGTACAACGCCCGCATCGCCAGTCTGCGTCACGTCGTGCGTGACCACGAGTTGGTGGCCGCCAATTCGCTGAGCCTGTTGCTCGGTTCGGTCTCCGGCGTACTCGGAGCATCCATCGGGGTGGCGTCATTACGCTTACTCGGGGCTTCGGCCCTGACTCTCGTGATCGTCGGACACGCCTCGGCCATGATCGCGTGGTGTCGGATCCGAGCGGTACTCGGCGGCGGGGCCGAACACGAGCACGTGCGGTGGTCGGTTGTCGTCGAGCAGTTCCGACATTCCAAGACGCGTTACTCGATGGTGGCCACCAGTTCCCACCGCCTCATCTTCGGTTGCATTCTCGCGTCTACCGCGTTGCGGTTGGACTCCTTGGCCACCGGCACCACCATCGCCTTCGGATCGGTGATCGCCGCCAACGGTCTCGGATCTTTCCTCGGCTCCCTCACCGCCGAATGGGCGAACGAGAATCTGCATCGCAAGCCGTTGACAGTGGCGACGTTCGCGCTCACGGCGGTGTTCGCCGGTACGGCGTGCGCCTTCGACGATCGCTACGGATATCTGATGACCGTCGTGCTGGTGGCCTTCCTGTTCCAGAACCTCCGGTTGTGCACGGATGCCACCATTCAGTCGAATGCGTGTCGCGGCGCAGGTGGTCGAACCTTCGCCGCCTACGACCTGTCGTACAACCTGGCGTTCCTGCTGGGCGTGCTCATCGCCCTGTCGTTCGAGTCCAATATCGGAGGAGTGACGGTGCTGGCATCGTCGGCTCTCGTCGCTCTGCTCGGCAGCGTCGGGTTGTTCCTGTTGCGCCGCGCCGACTACCTCGATCTGGGCGGGTTTCGCGACGGTATGGCGCCTGAAATCCTCCCAGAAACACGGGGGATTCAGGCCGAGAGGGTGTTGCCGTAGAGCTGCCAAGCCAATGCGCTCTTGGCGATCAGGCTCAGCCACAAGTACACCTTCTCGCCGTACACGTAGTCGGCCCAGCGACCCTTTTTGCGGTACTGCAACCACTGATTCAGTGCGAACAGGTTGAAGAAGATGAAGATGCTCACGAAGATTCCGTACACGAACTTGGGCATCTCGCTGCCGGGGCC
>WLEG01000234.1 GCA_009704425.1 Actinomycetota bacterium
GTCGACTACTCGAGTATCTGATCCTGCACCTTGGCGACCTCTTCGTAGAAGAATCGTTGTGCCCGGTGCAGGATCTGGTGCTCACGTTCGGTGAGCGGAATGAATCGTTCGATGGCGACGGTGGCGACCGCGATGTGGGAAGCGCGCTTGGCCAGAGCACGCGCGAGTTCGGGTTCGAGACCGTAGGTCTCGGTGATCTGCTTTTCGAGGAGTATGAAGTTCGGCAGTTGTTCCAGGCTGAGCTTGGGGAGTTCGTCACCGAACGAGGTGAAGAGATAGGCGAGCAGTTTTCCGAACAGCACCGCGCGTTCGTCGACGTACGCGGAACCATCGAACAAGCCATCACGAACATGGCCGCTGACGCTTCGCCCCAGTTCGAGTGCCGTGGCTATAAGCAGGCCGACGTACGAGCCGAAGCAATAGCGAACCGCCATCTTGTCGATGCCCGCGTGCTCGCAGATCTTGAGGGCGGAGACCTTCCCGATGGGAGTGTCCTTCATCAACTCGATGGCCGAGGCGATCAGCTTTTCCTGGGTTTCGGCCTTGCTCAGTCGTGGTCGTCGATTGTCGTCCGACACAGCCCCTCCGCTGCTCGATTCATATCCCCTATGTTATCGCGGGCGGCCAGCGCAATCTCCGGAAAACCAGCCCCACGAGGACCGTAACGAGTCCGACGACGACCATGTTCGACTCATCGTCTCCCGTGGCGGGAAGGAGCTGCGGCGCGATGGTCGATGTGTCCGGCACGTTCGTGGTCGTCGTCGTACTGGTTGTGGTCGAAGCCGTGAGACGGACGATGGGACCATGAATCCCGTTCGGGACGAACTCGTGACCACTGACGAGGATGCGACCGAGTTGGTCGAGGGCGACGTGGCTTGCGTGTCCCGGGGTGAACTGCGCCGAGATGAGACCACCGGATCCGAAGGTCGGGTCGGGTGAACCATCGGCGAGCAACCGGACCACCATGGGAGTGACCCCAGAACCCGAGGCGTTGGGATCGTCGTAGATGCCACTGATGACGAATCGCCCCATTTCGTCGACAACCACGGTCCAGAATCGGAAGTCGACCACACCCGAGGGAAGCGTCAGTTGATTGACCACACCGGGTGCGCCACACGTGTTGTCGATGGCGCCCAGGACATCCAGACAGACGAGAGTGGCGAGAAACCCCGTGCTCTCGTGAACTCCTACGGCGATCAACCCGTCGTTGGCGCGCAAAGCAATCGAGCTGAACCGTTCGATGTTCACTCCGGTGCGAGTGAACCAACCGGCCGAGGCGAAGGAGGAGTCGAGTCGGCCGGTGCTCGTCAGTCGTCCAACCACGGCGTCATCATCCGTGCCGAGGTTCTGGATGCCCACGAAAAGAACGCGCCCGAGGGAGTCCACCTTCAGATCGGAGACCCTTCCCTCGCGGGTTCCGTCGGAGACGAACACTCCATCATTTTGTGCACCAAAGGACGTGTCCAGTTGTCCCGATGATGTGAATCGAGCGACGGTCAACCGAGAGTCCCCACCGTCAGCCGGGGCAAACAAGGTGAGACCACCGACCACGATCCGTTCGTCATCGAGTACGTCGACGGAGGAAAACCGCACGCCTTGTCGACTGGTGAAGGTCACGACCCCACCGGATCCAAAAGTGGGGTCCAATTGGCATGCGGACGTGTACTTCAAGATGAGACCCTGCGGCTGGGAACTCTCGATCGTCCCGACGATGATCGTGGAACCGTCGTCGAGCACGACCATGTCCGACGCGCTGACAGGATCGAAACCGGCGAAAGACACACGGCCCGTACCTCCACAGCTGGGGTCGGGGCCGCCATCGACGGTGAACCTCATCAGCACCGTCGCGTCGTACGGTCCACCCGAACCGGCGGAATCGAAGTTTCCGATGACCTGCACACCGCTCGGTCCGTACGGCGACACATGAGGGACGAAGTCGTAGTCGCTGCGTTGGATGCGCACGATGCCGGTGCCGCCCCACGACGTGTCGAGATCACCGTCGCTCGCCATGGCGGTTCCGGCACCACCGAGCCCCACGACGACGAAGACGAAGGACGCCAACAACTTCTTCATGGGCGCATTCTTCAGGCCGTGATCGCGAATGCCACCGCGGTGGCGTGGCCCACGTTCAGCGAATCCACATCGGCGACGATCGGGATACGAACACACCGCGTCGCTGCCAGCAACGATGCGTCGCTGAGGCCCGGCCCTTCGGCGCCGAACAGCAGGGCCAATGGGCCGAACGACCCAGGCCCGATGCGCATGATGTCTTCGGCATCGCCGCGAGGAGTGAGGGCCCAACTCTGGCCACCTCTCGCGGCGCACGCGTCGACGACATCGCGCACCTCGGCTCGAACCACCGGCAGGAACAGGATCTCGCCCATGGACACCCGAACCGCGCGCCGGTAATAGGGGTCGGCGCACCTCGGGTCCAGAACGAGGGCGTCGATGCCGAAGGCGCGGGCGGCCCGCGCGATCGCACCCAGGTTCTCGTGGTCGTTCACGCCCTCCAACACCGCCAGCCGATGACGGGTGCCGTTCAGCGGTGGCCGATCGAACACCGCATCGAGGTGCAGAGGCCGCGGGCGTCGGGCGGAGGCGATGACGCCCCGATGCAGGTTGAACCCCGCGGTACCGGCCACGATCTCGGGCTCGGCCACGTAGATCGGGCAGTTCAGGTGCGACAGTGAGGCCCCCATCGACTCCCATCGCTTGGGCGTGAGGAGAACGGAACGGATCTCCAGCGACGACACGGCCAGTCGCTGCACCACCGCCACCCCTTCGGCGATCAGGAACTCGTCGCCCTCGACGGATCGGCGAATGTCGGCGTCGCGCAGGTGTCGGTAGTCCGCCAGGCGGGGATCGAGCGGATCGGAAATGTCGAAAATGTTCCCGCTCACCCGTCCAGTATGGCCAGAAACGTTCGTTTGATCGGTGTGGGAAACGACGAAGGGAGAGGGACCGTGAACGACGGATTCGAGGGGTACGACATCATCGGCGACGTCCATGGGCAGGCCGGAAAACTGGAGACGCTGCTCCGGGTCATGGGGTACCGGCACACGGCCGGCGCGTGGCGACACGATTCACGTCAGGCGATCTTCCTCGGAGACCTCATCGACTACGGGCGGCGACAGGTGGAGACGGTCGATCTGGTCCGGCGCATGGTCGACGCGGGAAGTGCCCGCGCGATCATGGGCAATCACGAGTTCAACGCCATCTCGTGGTACCACGGTTGGCGACGTCCGACCCAGGGGAACTTCAAGGACCACGAGCCGTTCCTGGATGCCGTGGTCGGAAATCCGGCTCTCTACGCCGATCTCATCGGATGGATGCAAGAGCTTCCGCTCTGGATCGAGGACACGGCGAACAACGTCCGGTTCGTTCACGCCTGCTGGAACGACGAACACATCTCCACCATCGGGCCGACCGCCCGACTCTCCCTCGACGACGTGCGCATCGCCTCCATCAAGGAGAGAGCGGGTGAGATGCCGACACCGATGAGGGCCGCGGTCGAGTGTCTCCTGAAAGGCCCCGAGGACCCGGATGACACGTTCACCGATCACCACGGCAAGGTTCGCCAGCGACGCGTGCTGTGGTGGTCGACGTACGACGGACCGGCCTTCTGCTTCTTCGACCACTATCGCCAGTCGCTCGACGCCCCCCGAATCTCCGGACCACGGGCGCTGTGTCTCGACTACAGCGATCGTGAGGGGAAGCACCCGCTCTTCGCCTATCGATTCGACATCGGTGACGCATCACTGGACGAGGACAAGTTGGTCCGCGTGCCCGTTGCGTAGCATCGTGGGCGCATGAACAC
>WLEG01000235.1 GCA_009704425.1 Actinomycetota bacterium
GGCGGTCTCGGCGTTGTTCGAGATTCTCGAGATCATGACCGACCAATTGATGGAAGGGAACATGCATTCGCGCTGGGACACCGAGGCGGTGTTCGAACTGCAGATGCGTCTCGCAGGGGTGGGCGACGGTGAGCCCGTGGAGATGGGCATCGATGACGCGGCCCTCTTGCTGGACGGAATGGCCTTCACCGAGGTGATGTCGGTGGACTTCACGTTCTTCCAGATGGTTCAGTGGACCAGTGACTTCATCACCGGCGAGCTACGTTCGCACTGGACCGAGGACGAGTGGCTGGCTTACGTCGGTCGCTGAGTCTTTACCCCGACTTCCTGCCGTCCGTACCTGAAGTTGGCCGATTCGGTTACCGTGTCGGCATGGCTCCGACCATTCGCCCCGACCTGGCGGCCGCGCACGAACGAGCGTGGACGTCGCTCACGTCGGCGGGCACGTGGTTCTCGGCGAGGGAGCGTCGTGCTCTCACGCGGGTGGCGATCGCCGCCATGTGGTCGGGGAGTGCGGAACCCGTCGACACCGGGGCCGACGTTTCCGACGAGGCGGCCGCGGCCGCGTCGCGGTTGGCCAGCGGATCACCGCACGTCACGCGTGAGTGGTACGAGTCGGTGCGCGATGCGATCGGACCGCTCGCGTTCGTCGAACTGGTGGGTCTGGTGGCGGTGGCATCGGCGGCCGCATCGTTCCGTCGCACGTTGGGGCTAGTCGAGATCGAACTGCCCGATGTCGAATCCTCGGGAGCCGCTGACGACGGACCCTCGCGCATCGATCCACCGGAACTGGCCGAAGCCAAGTGGAACTGGGTCCCGGTGGCGGCGCCGGCCGACAAGACCGCGGCCGTGGTGCAGGCACTCACGGCCGTCCCCGCGACGTTCGACGAACTGTGGTCGCTCGCCGACGCCCAGTACATCCCGGACGCCGAGATGGTCGACCCCAAATGGACGCGCGGCACGCTCACCCGGGTGGACATGGAGCTGATCGCGACGCGGGTGTCGTTCAGTCGTGAATGTCATTATTGAACGTCGTCGCACGCCGGCATGCTCAGTTGGAGCGGCAAAGCACACGGAGTCACGGTGGATCTCCCCACGTTGACCGTCGGCGTCGATCACGCCGAAGTTCTTCTCGAGTTCGCTCGGGTGGCCACCTCACCGGCGGGTGACGACGACGAACTCGTCCGCGTTCGAACCGCGTTGGTCGAAGCATTGGGCGAGTCGGTCATGGTGGACGCCGCCGCGGTGGTGGCGAACTTCGAGATGATGACGCGACTGGCCGAAGGCACGGGATCGGTGCTTCACAACATGGCCAGCGTGCGCGCGGGCACCGCGGTGGGTGCCGACGGGTTCAAACACCACGGTTGACATCGATCCCCGTCGGGGACACCGACAAGGATCGACGCACGGAACTCTTACGAGTTGGCCCCCGGAGTGCCTGTGCCGGGTCAACAGCACGCACGGTGGGGACTCCACTGTGCTCGGGCCACCAAGTTGCGAAGCGGGCCCCCCATGGAGTCCCTACCAAGCGAGATCCTGTAACGCGTAACCGACCAAGAAATCGGTTACGGTATCATTCAAAGTGAAGGTTACTTTTGAAAGTAACTCGTGTTTTAGGGGGAAAGATGTTACGAAGAATTCCGGCGTGGTGCGGTTCGGTGATCGGGGCGGTAGTGCTGTCCATCTTGGCGACAGCACCGGCAGTCGCGTCGGCGCCGCCGGACGCGGGAGTCACCATCTATGTCGATGGAACTCCCGTCGCCACGGGTGCGTCCATTTCGGGCTCGGGTGACATCACTGCTGTGATGAACGCGTACCTCTCTCCGGGTGGTGGCGCGCGGGACCTCAGCATGGCTTTCACGGGTCCGTTGAAATACAAGGCCGGTTCGATCATCGCCCCAGAGGGTGCGACGATCGAATGGAGCACCGATTCGGGTGCATCCTGGGTGAACATCGAGCCAACTCCAGCGACCTCGATCACGAATGTTCGTGCGCGCCGCGCGGCCGTCGTGGACGGATCGACGATCGGATCCGTCGATTTCAAACGAACCATCAGCTTTTCGCCTCAAACGGGTGACCTACCCGCAGCGCAAGGAGGCGACGGATGGGACGTCTTCTTCGGCGGCGACAAGGCCTACGCGGTCTATCACCACGAGTACACCACGATCGACTGTTTTTCCCGTCTCACAGCCCAGCGTTGCGCTGGCTATCCGTTCAGACCGCTCAATGTCAACCGCTTCGGGGCGTATTACTCGTTCCAGTCCTCGAGTGGTTGGGTCGACACAACGACGAATCGGCTGTACACCTGGGCCGGGAAGTATGCAGACACCTCTGGTTTATATGCGGATGCGGGCATTCTTTGCATCGACGTGTCGTCGACGCCGGGTGAATGCGGTTTCACGAGTCTGAGCACCGGTTCGGTTGTCGGGAGACCCCAATACCTTGCGCACCTTGGGCCCCAGTTCTATGTCAACGGCAGGATCGTGACTGTCGACCGCAACAATGCGAAAGTCGGGTGCTTCGACGTCGCGGCGGTTGCCAAGTGCGCCAATTCGCCGTATGCGTTCGCCGGAGCAGCGCAGAACTCCGATGTCCCGGCCGGGTTGGTCGATGGCAAACTCATCATCGCCGCTGATTCGGACATTGTTTGTGTCGACCCTGCGACCATGGCCCCATGCACCGGCGGAGCGTGGCCGGTGACGTACGCGTCCATTGGTAAGTCGTTCGATCGTTTTCCAATCGCGCCTCACGCGGATGCTTCGGGGGTGATCGATGGATTCTGTCGCGCTGCGTACTGCATGAATATGAACGGTGTCGTCGACCAATCCATGGTCTCCCCGTACTCGCTGCTCATCACTGCCCCCAGCACCACTCCCTCCGATCCCGGGTACGGCAACGGTGTGGTGCGAGTGCAGTTGCACGGGACTCGGCTGTTGTTCCCGAAGGGGAATGTGCTCGAGGTCATCGATTGCTATGACTATGCGACCGCAGGACGGTGTGCGAATTATCCGATGACGTTGACGGTTCCGGGAGTCTGGAATCCCTACGTCTACGCATTCAATCCAGATCCGGTCCAGGCCAATTGCATGTGGATGAACAACAACGCGGGAATCATCAAGAGGTTCAATGTGGTCGATGCGACGTGGGGTTGTAGCGCAGGGGCGGCATCCACCGAGGTTGCTCAGACACCGCGCATGACGTGCGCGGCGGCGGACACAATCAAGACATGGAAGACCGCCACGCTGTCGACGGTGGCGGGCACCCCGGGTCAGATGACCTTGTCGATCAATGACTCTCAAGGGAACGCCATTTCTGGGTGGCAGGGGATCGCTCTGGGTCTGAACAGTCCGATCGACCTCTCGACGTTGACCTTTGCGCAGACGGGGGCCAATCCTTCGTTCACGTTGACCGTCGTCAGTGGTGAGTTGCTGACAGGGGTCGTCGATGTCGTCTACTCCACGACCGCCGCTGAGCTTTGCGTCGGTCTGGAAATCGATCCCGAGGTCCCGTTGACCGAATGCTCGACGAATTCGGGGGTCAATGCAACGCTCGATGAATTCGCGGGAACGGCATATGCGACCACGGCGACGTCGGCAAGTGGCGTCAATGTTTGCGCCGCCGGATACGTCCAACCGGGGACGTCAGCTCCGAATGTCACGAATCTCCCCAGCACCGGCTCGAACGTGAACGTTCTCGTTCTCGTGGCGTTTCTTGTGATGGGTGCGGGCGTGGTTCTGAAGAAAAGTAGGCGGACCAGCTAGAGACGCCGAAAAACGCCCAGTGGCTTTGGTCGCGGTGGGTGCCGACGCGTTCAA
>WLEG01000236.1 GCA_009704425.1 Actinomycetota bacterium
GGCAACCAGACGGCCGCGCCCACCAACACGAAGACGCAAGCCGCACCGACGAACGGTGGAAACGCGCGCGTTCGCACGGGAGGCCAACCGCGCGATGCCAGTGCCGCGCCGAGAAGGAACGCCACGGCGCGCGTGTCGGTGCCCTGGTACACGCGATCGACGGAGAGGCCGGCGTTGATACCCACGATCTGCACCACGCCCGACACGACGGCACCGACCGATGCGACGACCCCGAGGGTTCGAGCGTTCCGGCGACGCAACACGAACCACGCCACCACCGGCCACACCACGTAGAACTGTTCCTCGATGGCCAGCGACCACAGATGGCGCAACGGGTCCGGCGTGGAGAACCGATCCCAGTAACTCGCACCGCCGAAGACGTGCACCCAGTTGGTGGAGTAGGTGAGCGCGCCCCACACGTCGCGCGAGGCCACGGCGATCTGATCGAGGCGGACGAGGACGACGATCAGTGCGAGCAGCACGAACAACGCCGGGATCAGACGACGGAAACGACGCCCCCAGAACGCCCCCAATCCCACATTGCCCGTGCGTTCGTGTTCGGCCACCAACAGACCGGTGATGAGGAATCCGGAGATGGCGAAGAACACGTCGACGCCGATCCAACCACCTTCGATCAGTCCGGTGTGGAACGCCACCACGACGAGCACCGAGAGGGCCCGGAGCCCGTCGATACCGGGCAGGTGGACACGTTCGGACACGGGGACGTCTTTAACGTTCGACGGTGGGAACGGGTGTGTTCAACCCACCGAACGACGAACCACCGTCGCGGCCGTTCAACACGGCGAACGGATCACGGATGTCGTCCACGTAGCCGAGGGCGTACGCGCCCATGGCGTAGCCGGCCAACTTCTGCACGTGCTCGGGAAGCGTGCGAGCCACCTCGGGAGGGCACGACAGGTACTGGTTCTCCTCCTGGCGCAGCCAGCCGAGGATGTAGTCGACGTTCAACGCGCGACGCACGGCGTCGCTGCGGTTCTCGCCACCGCCGTGAATGGTGCGACCGGTGTACAGAACCACCGAACCCTTGGGCATGGTGGCACCGACCGTTCGATGCACATCGGCCACGCTCGACGCCGGATCGAGCAGACTGCCCGGGATGACGCGGGTGGCACCGTTCTCCTCGGTGAAGTCGTCGAGGGCCCAGATGGTGGACACCTCGACGTCCATCTCCGGTGGGAACGGGAACATGTCGAAGCACCATTGGTCGCGATGCAGCGATTGGGCGGGACCACCCGGCCAGATGCAGATCATCTGCGTGAGATGAAGTTGGTAACTGGTGGCGTTGGGGCCGAGCACGCGGTCGACGACGGCCAACACCTCGGGGTTGGCCACGAGACGTTGGCTGGTGAGCGAGCGGGCCAGCAGGGCTCCGGTGCGCTTGGTGGTGACGCCGGTGAAGGGGTCCGAGCCGAACGGGGTGGCGTCCACGTGGGGCTGCATCTCGGCCAGCATCTGGTCGACGGTGGCGTCATCCACGAGGCGCTCGATGATGGCCGCACCCACGGTGGTGAGGGCGCGGGCGATGTCGTCGGGATCGGTGCCGGGGGCGAAGCGGGGAATCGAATCCATCTCCGAACCGTACCCTGTCAGGTCGGATGCATGAATTTATAGATTATTGACAACCAACGAGACGGACTCCTAGGGTGCGCCCGTGCCCACGACCCCGCCTCTCACGCGAGCCGACTGGGTGGACGACCGGTTGCGCGCGGAGATCCTCGTGGGACGCATCGCGCCGGGCGAACGGATCCCGGTGGAACGACTGGCGACCGCGTGGGGCGTGTCGGCCACGCCCATTCGTGAGTCCCTGCGACGATTGTCCGGTGAGGGTCTCGTCACCTTGTTGCCCCAACGCGGGGCTCGGGTGGCGGCCGTCGACGCCCGTCTGGCGGCCGACGTCTACGGCGTGCGCCTGGCTCTCGAACCGTTGGCGCTTCGTCAGTCGATGATCCGTGCCGCGCGCTCGGAGTCCGAACAGACCTCCTTCGCGAACGACGTGGTGGTGGCTCGGGATCGATTGATGGGTTCTCATGCGTCGACCGAGGAGTTCTACGCCGATCATCGCGAGTTCCATCGGGTCCTTCTCTCGCGTTGCGCCAATCGGGTGCTGATCGACCAGATCGAGCAACTCACCGATCGGGCGCGCCTCTTCCAACTTCTCGGAGGGGCACCGGTGCGCCGGAGCGATCACCGTCGCGAACACACCGACATCGCCGGGTTGGTGGTGGCGCGCGACGTGGACGGTGCCGTCGAGGCTCTCACGTCGCACTTGTTGCTCACGCTCGAGGTGATCGTGCGCATGGCGGAGAATCACACGTAAACACGACGGAAACGGGGACAACGACATGTTCAGAATGGGAAGCATCGCCGGACGCACGGTGTTGGAGGTGGACGGCACGTTCCACGACGCGGCCACGGTGGCCGGCGACGAGTCGCTGGCCGATCCGATGGTGGCGGTCGCCCGGTTCGCCGAACTCTCGGCGCTCTCGGACAAAGCGCGAGGTGCGGGCGCTCCGGTGACGGGACCGTTGGGTGTGTGCGTGCCACGGCCCTCGAAGGTGTTCGGCATCGGGCTCAACTACACGTCCCATGCCAGCGAATCCAAGATGGAGTTGCCGCCGGCGCCGTTGACCTTCACCAAGTTCCCCTCGTGTCTGGTCGGCCCCACCGACGACGTGGTGCTGTCCGGCGACACCGTGGACTGGGAGGTGGAGTTGGTCGTGGTGATCGGTCGGGGTGGCCGTCACATCGCGCGCGAGACGGCGTGGTCGCACGTGGCCGGCATCACGCTCGGCCAGGACATCAGCGACCGCGTGGTGCAGACCACCGGCAAGCCCCCGCAGTTCAGCCTGGGCAAGAGCTTCGACACCTACGGGCCGATCGGACCCGTGCTGGTGTCGGTGGATTCCTTCGCCGATCCCGACGACATCGGCCTGTGGTGCGACGTCAGCGGCGAACGCATGCAGCAGGCGCGCTCGCGCGATCTGATCTTCGACGTGCCGCATCTCGTGTCGTACCTGTCGGGCATCTGCACGCTGGAGGCGGGCGACATCATCTTCACGGGCACTCCCGAAGGAGTGGGAATGGCGCGCGGTCGTCTGCTGAGGGACGGTGACGTCATCGACAGTGGTGCCGAGGTGATCGGTGAGTTGCGCAACCGCTGCGTGAAGAACTGATGGCGCTCCATCGCCTGCAGGCGATTCGCATCGGGGTGGCCGATCCCTCGGCCCAGGCCGGTTTCTACGACGAGATGGGTCTCGTCACGTCCGACGGTTCGCTGTTCGACAGCCCCGACGGTGGAACGCAGATCCACGTGTCCGAGGCTCCCTTTCGTCGCCTGTTCGGCGTCGACCTGGGGGTCGACAACGAGTCGGATCTGGCCGACATCGCGGCGCGATTGACGACTCTCGGCGCACCGCACACGTTGGCGTCGGGCGAGTTGACGTGCGTGGAACCGCACACGCGGATCGAGTTCCGCATCCGACCGATGTCGCGTCTTCGACAGGCTCCGACGATCGCCGAGCCGTACAACTCTCCGGGCTCCGGTTCACGTGTGAACCGACGCAGCCCCGGTGTCTTCCCGGCCGCGCGCTCACCGCGCCGACTGGGTCACATCGTGGTGGCCACCCCGTCGTGGCGCGATACCCGGTCGTATCTGTTGGACGGACTGGGCTTCAAGGTGAGTGACGAGTTCCCCGACATCATCGCGTTCCTGCGTTGCAGTTTCGACCACCACAACATCGCTCTCGTCGGAGGCGAGGTTCCGTTCCTGCAGCACTACTCGTGGGAGTGCGAC
>WLEG01000237.1 GCA_009704425.1 Actinomycetota bacterium
GATCTTCTCGCACCGGCCTTGCGTCACCTGTCCCCCGACAACGCCCAGGGCGAGCTCTATCTCACCGACGTCATCGCCGTCCTGGCCGGGATGGGTCACCGCGTGGGGGCCGTCGAGGCGCCGGCACCGGAGACGCAAGGCGTCAACGATCGCTGGCAATTGGCCCTGGCCGAGCGGGAGCTTCGTTCGCGCACCAACCGTCACTGGTTGCTGAACGGTGTCACCATGATCGACCCGCGCCAGACCTTCGTCGACATCGGAGTGCGCATCGGACGCGACGTCACGCTCTTTCCCGGCACCATGCTCCAGGGCGACACCAGCATCGGGGACGGGTGCGAGATCGGACCGAACACCCGACTCGTCGATTGCGCCGTCGGCCGATCGTCGCGCGTCGAGAACACGGTCGGGCGTCTCGCGACCATCGGAGACGACTGCCGGGTCGGTCCGTTCGCGCATCTGGCTCCCGGCGCTTCGGTGGCTGACGGTCGCCGGACCGGTGCGTTCTATGATTCCCACGGTGAGCCGTCGGCGTGACGGTCGCATGAGCGAGTTTCAGACGGGACGGGCAACGACGTGAGTCAGGTGGACAAGGTCACGACCAAGAAGATGGCCCTGTATTCGGGTCGGACCCACATGGCCCTGGCCAACGAGGTCGCCGGTTATCTGGGCATCGAACTGGGTGAGCCGAATCTCGTCGAATTCGCCAACGGCGAGGTGCGTCCGCGCTTCGGTGAGAGCGTTCGCGGCTCCGACGTGTTCATCATGCAGAGTCACTTCGGTTGCGACGGTCGTTCGATCAACGACTCGATCATGGAGCAGCTGATCATGATCGACGCCGCCCAACGCGCGTCGGCCAAGCGCATCACCGCGGTGTGTCCGTTCTACGGCTACGCCCGCCAGGACCGCAAAGCCGAGGGTCGCGAACCCATCACCGCCCGCCTCATCGCCGATCTTTTCAAGGCCGCCGGCGCCAAGCGCATGGTGTCCATCGATCTCCACAGCGGACAGATCCAGGGGTTCTTCGACGGTCCCGTCGACCACCTCACCGCGATGCCCGTCATCGAGCAGTACATCCGCGACAACGCCAAGAACCCCGTGATCGTCTCCCCCGACGCCGGTCGCATCAAGGTGGCCGAGCGCATGCAGCAGCACCTCGGTGAGGAACTGGGCGCCGACCTCGCCTTCGTCTACAAGCGTCGCCCCAAGGGCAGCACCAACGTGGCCCAGGCCCTCGACGTGATCGGTGACGTGGAGGGACGCTTGTGCATCCTCACCGACGACATGATCGACACCGGTGGCACCATCGTCTCGGCCGCCCATCTGCTGCTCGACAAGGGCGCCACCGAGGTCTGGGCCATGGCCACCCACGGCGTGCTGTCGGGCCCGGCCATCGAGCGCCTCTCGAATTCCCGGATCGACCGGGTCGTCCTGACCAACACCTTGCCCCTGGCCCCCGAAGCGCACATCGACAAGATCAAGGTGCTCTCGGTCGGTCGGATCATCGCCGACGCCCTGGCCGCCGTCTTCGACGACACCAGCGTGAGCGAGATCTTCGGCGGCGAGAACCAGGCCTGAGATCCGGATCGGCGGGCCATTCGGGCCCCGAGCGAGGTAGTGAAGGGGCCCGGGTCTCCCCTAGGCTGGGAATCCGTTTGTGACCCTCCGGGCGCCCGCCCGGCACGAAAGGCCGCGTCATGTCCACCACTCTTGTTGCCACCTCCGGTCGCGTCTCCGGCAGCGCCGAAGCCCGTCGTATCCGTCGTGAGGAGAAGATCCCCGCCGTCATCTACGGCCAGGGCATGGAGCCCGTGTCGGTGATCGTCGATCGTCGTGACCTGCGCATCGCACTCTCGGGTGCGGCCGGCTCGAACACGATCCTCGAGATCAAGGTCGACGGAAACGTCTACCCCGCCGTCGTCAAGGACATGCAGCGTCACCCGGTGCGTCGCACCGTCGCCCACGTGGATTTCCTGCGCATCAACATGAGCGAGGAACTCACCATCGCCGTTCCCGTGCGTCTCGTCGGTGAGGCCAAGGCCGTCGTGTCCGAGGGTGGACTCGTCGACCCGTCGCAGGACACCATCGACATCGTCACCACCCCGGCCAACATGCCGAGCGAGATCACCATCGACATCTCGGCCATGCAGCCCGGCGACGTCATCCGTCTCGGCGAGATCGTTCTGCCCACCGGCACCCGCGCACTCGGCGATGCGGATCTTCCGATCGTCACCGCCATCGCCGGCTCCAAGGCCGAGGCCGCTCCGGCGGCCGCCGCCGCGGACGCCCCGGCCGCTGGTGACGCCAAGCCCAAGTCCTGACCCGGCCCATGGGCCTGCTCGGCCGTTCGGGTGACTCCACCCGCGCCAAGTCCTCGGCCTTCGACGCCCTCGTCATCGGTCTCGGCAATCCCGGCAAGCAGTACGCCCGCACGCGCCACAACGTGGGCGAGGAGGTCGTCGTCGAGCTGGCGCGTCGCGGTGGCGAATCGTTGAAAGCCGGTCGCGACAACGCGTTGGTGGCCGAGGTCCGCCTGGGCACCAAGCGCGCGGTGTTGGCCTTCCCCACCACGTTCATGAACGAGAGCGGACAAGCGGTACGCAAACTGGTGAAGCGATACGGGTTCGCCGGCCACGAGGGTCTGATCGTCGTTCAGGACGAGCTCGATCTCCCGCCCGGCACCGTGCGTCTGAAGGTGGGCGGTGGACTGGGCGGCCACAACGGTCTGCGCTCGATCACCAGCCACATGGGCACCCAGGACTACGTCCGCGTGCGCATCGGCGTGGGCAAACCTCCGAACAAGGAGCAAGGTGCGGACCACGTGCTGAAGAAGGTGCCCGCCGCCGAACGCCAGTTGCTCGACGTGGCGGTGAACGTGGCCGCCGACGCCGTCGAATCCATTCTCGACATCGGAATCGACGCCGCCATGAACAAGTTCAACTCGCTGTGAGTCGACCGTGACCGTCGTCGACACGAACCTCAACGCGGGGGTGTTGGCCTCCCTGCCCGCCGCCTTGCGTAACGACGCGGCCCTCACGTCCCTGCTGGGCACCGTCGACGGCACCGTGGCCGTGCCCGAGGTCGCCCGCGCGGTGGCCATCGCCGCGCTCGCCGAACTGTCGGGTCGACGACCGATCGTCGTCGCCTGCCCCACCAGCACGCTGGCGTCGCAACTGGCCGACGACCTGACCGTGCTCGTCCCGGCCGACGAGGTCGCCTTGTTCCCGGCCTGGGAGACGTTGCCCTTCGAGCGCGTCAGCCCCTCCGTGGAGACCATGGGGCGCCGACTCGAGGTGCTGTGGCGCCTGCAGGACGAATCGCGAACCCCACGAATCGTGGTGGCCAGCATGCGGGCCCTCTTGCAGCAACTCGGTCCCGACACGCCCTCGGTGTCGCCGGTGATCGTTCGCAAGGGCGACACGCTCGACCCCGACGAGCTGTTGCGCGCGTTGGTGAACGGCGGATACCGGCGCGAGGAACTGGTCGAGCATCGGGGCGAGGTGGCCAAACGCGGTGCGATCATCGACGTCTTCCCGTCCACGGCCGACGCCCCCATCCGCATCGATCTCTGGGGCGACGAGGTCGACCGCCTGACCACCTTCTCGGTGCACGATCAGCGAAGCGACGTCGACCTGGACGAGGCCGTCATATTCCCGGCTCGCGAACTCGTGCTCTCCGACGAGGTCCGCGACCGCGCACGGTCCCTGGTGGCCTCCGAACCGTGGGGTCGCGAACAATGGGAGCGACTCGGTGAAGGGGCGCTCTTCGACGGCATGGAGAGTTGGCTGCCGTGGCTCACCGC
>WLEG01000238.1 GCA_009704425.1 Actinomycetota bacterium
ACTCCAGTTCGGGCGAGCACTTGAGGTGCATCAACCCGTCGTCGCCCTTGCGGAAACCGCCCTGCACGTAGGCCTCGAGGGCCTCGGGGGTGAAGTGTGACATGGGGAGCTTTGACGAGTAGTTCTTGATGGCCTCGTCGAGCGACTTGAACGACGGCTTGCGACGGGCGGCGCCCTCGGCCAGAACGTTCGGACGATTGGCGGGGCGTCGCACGTCGTCGGGGAAGAGGATGGGTTCGTACAGCAACAGGCCACGGAAGAGTTCCGGGTGCTTCATCGCGGTGAGAAGAAGGGTTGCGCCTCCCATGGAGTGGCCGACGCCGATGATGCCGCCCTTCTGGGCGACGGCCTTGGCGGCGGCCGTGGCGTCGGCGGCGTATCCGGACCAGGCGACCTTCCAGTCCTTGGGGGCGGCCGTGTCGCCGTGCCCGCGATGGTCGTGGGCGTAGCAATGGAAACGCTTGATGAGGTTGGCGGCGACCGGCTTCCAGCACAGGCCGTGGAACCCGTTGGCGTGCGACATGAGCATGTGGGGGCCGGTGCCACCCAGATCGTGCAGTTCGACTTTGACGCCGTTGGCGGATGCGACTTTCACGATTGTGTACCCATGATCCCGTTCGTTGCCAAGAGGGAGAATTCTACGGGCGACAGGACGATCTTTGACGCCGACCTTCCCCCCACCCAATGACCAAAATGCGACAATTTGTCGCTTTGTGTACACGCCGCGTGTACACAAAGCGACAAATTGTCGCATTTTGGTGGGGTTAGTGGGAGGGGTCGCGGGGGAGTCCCAGCAGGCGTTCCCCGATGATGTTCCGCTGCACCTGGCTCGTTCCGCCCGCGATGCGGCCCCCCGGTGCCGACAGCAGTCCGAACGCGTCGGCGCCGTCCAGAGTGGACTCCACCCCGGCGATGTCGGCCCGCAGCATCGCCGTGTCGAACATCATCTCGGTGATCCCCAACTTCATCAGCGACGCCGCGGTCGAGGCCACCGGCCCCTGTCGTTGCGCCATCGCCTTGTAAGCCATCCCCTTCGACAGCAACGTCGTCAACTCCTGCTTCTCGGTCGCCGACAACTGTCGCCCCTCGGCCAGTCGCGAGATCGATTCCAAGCGACGCTCCAACGAGATCACGCTGGTGCCGATGTGGCCGCGCTCGGACGTGAGCACCGCCATCCCCACGCCCCACCCGCCGTGCAGCGGACCCAACAGCGCGTCGGCGGGCAGTTCCACATCGGTGAAGAACACCTCGTCGAACTCGGCCTCGCCGGTCATCTGCTTCAGGGGCCGGATCTCGATTCCGGGCAGGCTCATGTCCATCAGGAAGAAGCTGATTCCCTTGTGCTTGGGGGCATCGACATCCGTGCGCGCCATGAGGATTCCCCAGTTGCTGTAGCGCCCACCGGAGCACCACACCTTCTGGCCGTTGACGATGTATCGGTCGCCGTCACGCACCGCCCGTGTGCTCAACGAACCCAAGTCGCTTCCGGCTCCGGGTTCGCTGAACAACTGGCACCACACATGATCGGCTCGCAGCGTCGCGTTCAGATGGAGCGCCTGTTGCTCGGGGGTTCCGAACTTCTGGATCGCGCCTCCGGCCAACACCAGACCCACCATGTTGAACACGCCCGGCACACCGGCCAACGCGCACTCGTACAACCACTGGGCCTGATGGGCCGCGGTCAGGCCGCGTCCACCCACCTCGGTCGGCCAATGGATGCCGGCCCACCCCGACGCGTAGAGGTGTCGTTGCCACGCCAGGCCGACGTCCACCAGATCGGGCGGACAGATCGCGCCGTAGTCGCGCGGGGCGACGGGCTTGTTCGCGACCAGCCACTCGCTGGCCTCTCGACCGAAGTCCTCGACGCTGATCATCATGTGACCCCTCTCAACCGTGTCGCCGAATCCGTCCGACAGAAGACAATGTCACGTGAAGAACGGCAGGAACAGCGCGGTCTCCTCGCCGAGGTTGCTCGGCACGGAGTAACCGGAACGATCGGTGATGGTGTCCCAATTGCCCTGCACGTCCTCGGGGGTGAGGGCCGGGTTGTAGTAGCCGTTCGTCTCGCCGAGGAAGACCTGGGCCACGCGACCCCCTCCCACCGAGAACAACTGACCGGTGACGGGGCAGCCCTCGTGTGCAAGGAAGGCCACCAACGGCGACACCAGACCCGGATCCAGCTTGTCCTTCAGTCCGCCGAGGATGTTCTCGGTCATGCGGGTCATCGCCAGGGGTGCGATGGCGTTGGCCTTGATGTTGAACTTCGCACCCTCGACGCCGAGAACGCGCGTGAATCCGACCAGACCCATCTTGGCCGCGCCGTAGTTCGTCTGACCGAAGTTGCCGAACACGCCGGCCGCTGACGATGTGGAGATGATGCGACCGTATCCCTGTTCGCGCATCCGCACGAACGCCGGCTTGGTCACGTAGAACGCACCCTTCAAGTGGACGTCGAGGACCGGGTTCAAGAGGTCGGGTTCCATGTTGTGGAACGCCTTGTCGCGCAGGATGCCCGCGTTGTTGATGACGATGTCGACGCGTCCGTAGGTGTCGATGGCCGTCTGCACGATCGCTTCGCCACCTTCGGGGGTGGCGACCGAGTTGTGATCGGCCACGGCCTCGCCGCCGGCGGCCTTGATCTCGTCGACCACCTTCTGGGCCGCCGAGGCGCTCGCTCCGGTTCCGTCGACGGAGCCACCGAGATCGTTCACCACGATCAACGCACCGCGCTTGGCCATGAGCAACGCGTGTTGGCGACCGAGGCCACCGCCCGCTCCGGTGATGATCGCAACCTTGCCGTCGTATCCGAGTGCTGACATGGGTACCGCTCCTGTGATGTGTTCGTGGGAAGTGACGGCAGACGCTAGCCGAGGGCCTTGGCGGCCCGCTCGGTGAGCGCTTTGTAGTCGAGCTTTCCGTTGCCGGCTCGACCCACGGTTTCCACTTCCACCACTCGCTTCGGGGCTTTGTACGCCGCGAGGTGTGTCTTGACGTGGGCGATGATCCCGGCTTCGTCGATCGTGCGATTCGGAAGTGGTTCGACGAGCGCCGTGATGGCCTGGCCGAATCGATCGTCGGGCAATCCCACCACCGCGGCGTCGGCGACGTCGGGGTGCAGCTTCAGCACCTCCTCGACCTCCTCGGGGTACACCTTCTCGCCGCCGGTGTTGATGCACTGGCTGCCACGACCGAGCAATTGCACCGTGCCGTCGGCGTCGACGCTGGCCCAGTCGCCGGGGATCGACCATCGCACGCCGTCGAACACCACGAAGGTCTTGGCGGACTTCTCGGGATCCTTGTAGTACCCGATCGGCGTGTGGCCACGCAGGGCCACGCGTCCCAACTCGCCACTACCGGGCATCACCTCTCGGCCGTCCTCGGTGAGCACCTTGGTGCGCGGCCCGAGCTGGAACGTGGCGGTCTTGGCCGAGCCGTCCGCGGTCGTGGTGTTCTGCGCCATGCCGATGGCCTCGGACGATCCGAGGGCGTCGACCATGATGAGTCGTTCGTTGTGCCGCAGCAATCCGGCCTTGGTTTCGGCGGCGAACATCACTCCGCTCGAGATGATGACGCGTAACGACGCGAGGCTCCATCGCGTGGGCTCGGCGTCCAGCGCGCGCAGGATGGGCTTGGCGAACGCGTCGCCCACGATCGACATGGAGTTGACGGCCAACTGGTCGATCGTGTCCAGCAGTTCCACCGGATCGAACTTGCGACCGCGCATGGTGACGATCGATCCCGCCATCATCAGATTGCTCATGGCGTTGAACAGTCCGGTTCCG
>WLEG01000239.1 GCA_009704425.1 Actinomycetota bacterium
CGCGTCGTCGAGTGGAACCCCGCGATCGATCGCCGCCTGCGTGACGGCCCGGTACATCGCCCCCGTGTCGAGGTACTCGAATCCCAGTCGCCTCGCGAGTGCGCGCGCGATGGTGGACTTACCCGCCCCGGCCGGACCGTCGATGGCGACGATGGTGCTCGTGGCGCTCATGTCACCAACTGGTACCGAGAGGGCGTCCCTCGTCGTATCCGGACGAACCCTGGACACCGACCACGGCCCGCTCGCGGAACTCCCGCATGTTGGCGGCTCCCGCGTAGGTGAACGAACTCCGGACACCGGCCACGATCTGGTCGATGATGTCCTCCACTCCGGGCCGTTCGGGGTCGAGATACATGCGGGAGGTGGATATGCCCTCCTCGAACAACTCTTTGCGGGCCCGGTCGAACATGCCCTCGGTGCGAGTGCGGTTGCGTACGGCCCGGTTGGACGCCATCCCGAAGTTCTCCTTGTACAGCCGGCCGTCGGGATCGCGCAGGGTGTCGGCGGCCGACTCGTATGTTCCGGCGAGCCAAGAACCGAACATGACACTTCCGGCACCCGCCGCCAACGCCAGGGCCACGTCGCGCGGGTGTCGCACGCCGCCGTCGGCCCACACGGACCGACCCGAAGCACGCGCCTCGTCGGCGCATTCGAGGACCGCCGAGAACTGCGGTCGTCCGACGCCGGTCATCATGCGGGTGGTGCACATCGCGCCGGGGCCGACACCCACCTTGACGATGTCGGCGCCCGCCGAGATCAGATCCCTCGTGCCCGCGGCCGTGACCACGTTTCCGGCCACCACGATGGCGTTCGGAGCGGCCCGACGTACGGCTTCCACGGCGTCGATCATCCGTGTCTGATGGCCGTGGGCCGTGTCGACGACGAGCACATCCACTCCGAGTTCGGCCAATCGACTCGCTTTCTTGGCCGGATCACCGTTCACTCCGATGGCGACCGAGGTGATGAACTCTCCGACGGCGTTCAGAGCCGGTCGATACAGCGTGGACCTCAACGCACCCTTGCGGGTGACGCAACCGATCAGACGACCGTCACCATCGATGACCGGCGCCGCGGTGAGACGGTGCCCGGACAACTGGTGGAACACCGACTCCAACGAGGTGCCGTCCGAGACGGACAACAGGTCCGTGGACATGACGTTGTGCAACTGCGTGAACCGGTCGTATCCCGCCGCATCGGCCTCGGTGAAGATGCCGAGAGGACGGTGATCCGCGTCGACGATGATCACGACACCGTGTGCGCGCTTGTGGATGAGACTCAACGCCTCTCCGACCGTGTCGGTGGGTGCCAGGGTGATGGGCGTCTCGTAGATCGGATGGCGGGATTTGACGAAACCGACCACGTTGGCGATGACGTCCAAAGGGATGTCCTGGGGCAACACGACGACACCACCACGGCGGCCCACCGTTTCGGCCATACGACGACCGGCCACCGCGGTCATGTTCGACACGACGATGGGGATCGTGGTGCCGACCCCGTCGGTCGTCGACAGGTCGACGTCGAGCCGGGACCCGACGCTCGACAGACTGGGCACCATGAACACGTCGCTGTAGGTCAGATCGTGCGCGGGCGTGTTCTCGTTCAGGAATCTCATGATGTGTCCGACTCTTCCACTGGACGAGCCCGCACCGGGCGGGACGACCGCTTCAGGCTAGGGGCTATCTTGGTCGGCGTGGAACATCCCGTCGTCCTGGTACATGGTTGGGGTGGCTCGTACGAGTCGACCTGGCGATCCAGTGGCTTCGCCGACCTACTGGAGGACGCGGGTCGCACGGTCATCGGGGTCGACCTGCTCGGACACGGACGGTCGCCCAAGCCCCACGACCCGGCCGCGTACGCGGATCTGACCGCCGGGGTTCTGGAGGCTCTTCCCGCCGGCCCCGTCGATGCCGTCGGTTTCTCCCTGGGTGCCCTGACCCTCCTGCGTCTGGCGGTGGATCATCCGGATCGGATACATCGTCTGGTTCTGGCGGGGATCGGCCGCAACGCCGTCGAGGGCACCGACGCGCAATCCCATCGTCGCCTGGTGGCGGCGCTCGAGGGCGAGCCCGCCGACGACGACAACATGTCGCGGTTGTTCGTTCAATACGCCGATCAACCGGGAAACGACCGAGCCGCACTCACCGCGATCATGAAGCGAGAACGCGAGCCGTTCACCGAATCCGAACTGGGTCGGGTGACGTGTCCGACGCTGGTGGTGATCGGCGACAAGGACTTCGCCGGTCCCGGCGAGCCGCTCTCGACGCTTCTGCCGAACTCACGTCTGGTGACGTTGCGAGGTGTCGATCATTTCGCGACGCCACAGGATTTCGGTTTCTTCGACGCGGCACTCGAGTTCGTCGGCGCACTTCCGTCGTGATGAACTCCCCCGTCGGAACCGACGTCGTCGAAGCGGCGCGGCTGTTGAGCACCGGTGGAGTGGTCGCCATACCCACCGAAACCGTGTACGGATTGGCCGCCGTCGCCCGTGATGCCGATGCCGTACGTCGTGTGTACACGGTCAAGGGTCGACCTCTCGACCACCCGTTGATCGTTCACGTCGCGAGTGAGGAGGCCGCTCGCGAGTGGGCCGCTACGTGGCCCCCGGTCGCGGACGCTCTCGCGGAACACTTCTGGCCGGGCCCGCTGACTCTGATCGTCGAGCGCGCCGAATTCGTTCCCGATCACGTGACGGGTGGACGTTCCACCGTCGCCTTGCGCGTGCCGGACCATCCGATGGCGCTCGAGTTGCTGGAGCGCGTCGCCGACGGCGTGGCGGCACCGTCGGCGAATCGGTTCGGTCGCGTCAGCCCCACGACGGCCGAGCACGTCCTGAACGATCTCGGAAACGACGTCGACTACGTCCTCGATGGAGGATCGTGCGACATCGGCCTCGAATCCACCATCGTGGACTGCTCGGTCGATCCGCCCCAGATCCTGCGACCGGGCGGCGTGGCCACGGAGGACATCGAAGCCGTCGTGAAGACGCTGGCCCCGACGTCCGGACCGAGCAGAGCGCCCGGAATGTTGCCCGGTCATTACGCGCCGGATTGCCGAGTCGTTCTTCGGGAACACGACGGACCCCCCGTCTCCGGACCGTCGGGTCGGGCGCGGTTCCTCGACGCCAGCGTCGATCCGTCGTCGTTCGCAAGGACCATGTACGCGAACATGCGCGACGCCGACCGCGACGGTGTCGAGACACTGGTCATCACGCTGCCGGCCCCGCGCGGGATCGGTCTCGCAATACGCGACCGGTTACGCAAAGCCGCCGCCGGGCGTTAACGCTCGAAACCGAGGGTGTTGATCTCCCCGACCAAGCGGTCCCGTAGTAGTTCCAACTCGTCGAAATAGCGGGCATCCGTCGACAAGGAGACCGTGCTGGATCCCGCGTCGGGAACAATGTCGGCCCGACACCAGACCCGCTCACCGTTCCGCACCGCGCCGAACACGGTGAACTCCAACACGTACGGAGGTTCCTCGTCCATGACATCTCCGATCGACGCCACCGCGAGCGACAACACCTCGTGGGCCTCCACCGGAAGCACGTCGATGGTGAACGACGGTCGGTCCACGACCACCGCACGCTCGGTGGACGGCGCGGTGGCGGTCGTCGACGAACCGTTCGTCGGGACGCGGGCGGGCTCCGTCGATCCGGCGAGCAACTCGTCCGCCGCGCGATTGATCCGCGCCATGGTCTCGGGATCACCTCCCCGATCGGGATGGTGCAACAGCGAGAGCGAACGTCGGGCCTCGCGGATCTGCTCGTGC
>WLEG01000024.1 GCA_009704425.1 Actinomycetota bacterium
CTTCCGGGCGTCGGACGCAAGACCGGCAACGTGGTGCGCAGCGTGGTGTTCGATCTGCCCGGATTGCCGGTGGACACCCACGTGGGGCGACTCTCGCGGCGTCTCGGATTGACCAAGCACGAGGATCCGGTGAAGGTCGAGTTGCAACTGAACGATTATCTACCCGGCTCGGAGTGGGGCCCGTTCAGTCTGCGACTCATCCTGCACGGGCGTCGGGTGTGTGACGCCCGCAAGCCCAAGTGCGACGAATGTTCGATGGCCGACATCTGTCCGTCGGCCGGTGTGCCGGTGACCGCCCCGACGACCAAGCGCCCGGCTCGACCGACACCGGCCAAGAAGGTGGCGGTGACGAAGGCGGCTGTGAAGAAGGCGGCGGTGAAGAAGGCGGCACCAACGAAGACGGCGAAGAAGACGGCGGCGAAGAAGACCGCACCAACGAAGACGGCGAAGAAGACGGCGGCGAAAAAGAAATAGGCGACGTGACTCAGCCGGCCATGCGGTTCGCCCGCATCAGGGCGCGCTGAGCCGTGCGCAAGGCGCGTTCGGCTTCGTGGATGGCCGACACCAGGTCGTCGTGTTGCTCGCCCAGATTCCCCGAACGCAACTCGGCCACCCGTTCCTGATACCGCGCGGTGCCCTCGGCCATCACGGCGAGTTCGGCGGCGATGGTGGAGAGGTCCCTGTTGCTCACGTCGTCACCCTATGGCGAGCCACCGGCGCAGCCCCACGGAGCGTCGGGTCAAAACCCTCGGAGTCGTCGTGGACGGGTTCGGTAGCCTCAGGTGTCGTGACCCGAGTGCCCGTTCGCGACGATCTGTCCGCATTGGAGGGCTACCACTCGCCCCAGGTCACCGTGGACGTCCGCCTGAACACCAACGAGGCTCCGGTCGGGCCCCCGGCGGCGTTCCGCGAGGCACTGGCCGCCGAAATGTCGCGCATCGAATGGAACCGGTATCCGGATCGCGCGGCCACGGCCCTGCGCACCGCCATCGGGGCTCTTCACGGAGTCGGACCCGAACAGATCTTCGTGGCCAACGGCAGCAACGAGGTGTTGCAGACGGTGCTGCTCACGTTCGCCGGCCCCGGTCGCACGGTGGCCACGTTCGAGCCCACCTATCAGTTGCACGGTCACATCGCCCGCATCACCGGGGCCACGGTGGTCGAGGGTGAGCGCGCCGCCGATTTCAGCATCGACATGGACGAGGTCCGACGCGTCGTCTCGCGGTCTCGACCCGACGTCACGTTCCTGTGTTCTCCGAACAATCCCACCGGGGGCGTGGATTCGCCGTCGGTGGTGCGCGAGTTGCTCGCTCTGTCGCCCGGACTGCTCGTGGTCGACGAGGCCTACGGGCAGTTCGCCGATTGGTCGGCCGTCGAACTGGTCGACGAGGAGACGCCCTTGGTGGTGTCGCGCACGTTCTCCAAGACCTGGAGCATGGCGGCGGCGCGCCTGGGCTACCTGGTGGGTCCGCGTTGGCTGGTGGCCGAACTCGACAAGGTCGTGTTGCCCTATCACCTCGACGCCACCAAGCAGATCGCGGGCACCCTCGCCGTGCGATTCCTCGACGAGATGAACGAGCGGGTCCGCTCGATCGTGGCCGAGCGCGAGCGCGTGATAACGGCGTTGCGTTCGCTCGACGTCGACGTCTTCGACAGCGGAGCGAACTTCGTCCTGTTCCGTCCCCGAAACGCCAGTGGTCGCGCGGTGTGGCAGGGACTGCTGGATCGCAGCGTTCTCATCCGCGATTGCTCGGGTTGGCCACGATTGGCCGATTGTCTGCGCGTCACCATCGGCACGCCCGCCGAGGACGATCGTTTCCTGTCCGCCATCACGGAGGTTCTGTCATGAGTCGTCGCGCGCAACGCAGCCGCACCACCGCCGAGACCAGCATCGAGTTGTCGGTCGACCTCGACGGTTCGGGCCGCACCGAGGTGTCCACGGGTATCCCGTTCTACGACCACATGCTGTCGCAGGTGGGCAAGCACGGTGGTTTCGATCTCTCCATCGCGGCCACCGGTGACATCCACATCGACACGCACCACACGGTCGAGGACGTGGCCATCACGCTCGGAGAGGCCGTTCGGGAGGCGTTGGGCGACAAGGCCGGGGTGCGTCGATTCGCCAGCGGTCTGTATCCCCTGGACGAGGCCTTGGTGGAGATCGCGCTCGACCTGTCGGGTCGCCCGTTCGTGGTGTGGGACGTCACCATGCCCGAGTGCCTGCCGTTGGGCAACCCGGCCTTCGATCCGCAGTTGGCCGAACACGCCGTGTCGTCGTTCGCCACGTCGGCCGGGATCACCTTGCACGTCACGTTGAAGCACGGCACGAACGTGCACCACATCGTCGAGGCCGTCTTCAAGGGACTCGGTCGCTGTCTGCGCGACGCGGTGCGCATCGAAGGCGGCGGCGTTCCGTCCACCAAGGGCGTCCTGTGATCGCGGGCGTGCGGTGACCGGGGTTCGTCCGTGACGGCTCCGCTCATCGCCGTGCTCGACTACGGCATCGGCAATCTGCGCTCGGCCGAGAAGGCGTTGCAGAAGGTCGGGGCCGATGCCCGCTTGACGCGCGACCCCGCTCTGGTGTCCGACGCCGACGCCGTCGTGCTGCCGGGTGTGGGGGCGTTCGGCGCGTGCATGGACGCGTTGCGTGGTGCCGGACTCGAGTCGGTCGTGCACGACGCGGTGGATTCCGGTCGGCCGTTCCTCGGAATCTGCGTCGGCATGCAGATGTTGTTCGACGACAGCGACGAGAACCCCGACGCGCGCGGGCTCGGGGTCATCCCGGGGTCGGTGAGGTGGATTCCGGTCGGCGTGAAGCGTCCGCAGATGCAGTGGAACAAGCTGCGCATCGTGCGACCCGATCCGGTGTTGTCCGGTCCCGAGTTGGACGGGGTCGTGGGCGGACCGTGGGTGTACTTCGTCCATTCCCTGCACGGAGTGCCCCGCGACGGTGACGACGTGGTGGCCACGTGCGAGTACGGGGCCGACCTCAACGCCGTGTTCCGTCGGGGCAACGTGGTGGCCACCCAGTTCCATCCCGAGAAGTCCGGTTCGGTGGGGTTGGCTTTGCTGCGCAATTTCGTGAGCGGGGTGACGCGATGAGCGTCGACCTGTATCCCGCCATCGACCTGCGGGCGGGCAAGGTGGTACGTCTGGCCCAGGGCGACTACGCGCGCGAGACCGTGTACGGCGACGATCCGGTGTCGGTCGCACTGTCGTTCGCCGAGGCGGGTGCACCATGGGTGCACATCGTCGATCTCGACGCCGCCCGCACCGGCGATCCGATGAACCGGCCCATCATCGCCCGGGTGGCGGCCGCTTTGACGGGGCGCGCGAATCTTCAAACCGGGGGTGGTGTCCGTTCCGTCTCCGATGCCGAGGAACTGGCCCGGGCCGGGGTGTCACGCGTGGTGATGGGTTCGGCCGCCGTGGCCGACCCGCAACTGGTGGTGGCGGCGTCGCGGGTGGTCGACGTGGCCGTGGGTCTCGATCACCGTAACGGCGACGTGGCCGTGCACGGCTGGACCGAATCGTCCGGGGTGGACCTCGCCGAAGCTCTCGGATGGTTCCCGACCGCGCGCGCGTTCGTGATCACCGACATCGCCCGCGACGGAATGTTGATCGGACCCGACGTGGAGGGACTCGCGACGACGGTGGCGTCCACGTCGGTTCCGGTGATCGCCAGCGGGGGAGTGTCGTCGATCGACGACGTGCTCGCGTTGTCCCGCATCGACGGGCTGGGCGGCATCATCACGGGGCGCGCCCTGTACGAGGGTCGCTTCTCCGTGGGCGAAGCGGTGGACGCGTTGCGAGGTGTCGCGTGAAGGTCGCCCGCGTGATCCCGTGTCTCGACGTCACCAATGGTCGCGTGGTGAAGGGCACCAACTTCGTCGACCTGCGCGACGCCGGTGATCCGGTGGAGTTGGCGGCCCGCTACGACGCCGAGGGGGCCGACGAGTTGGTGTTCCTCGACATCACGGCCAGCAGCGACGGTCGCGAGACGATGGTCGACATGGTGTCGCGCACCGCCGAGCAGGTCTTCATCCCGTTCACGGTGGGCGGTGGAATCCGCGCGGTCGAGGACGCCCGTCGCATGTTGCGCGCGGGAGCGGACAAGGTGAGCGTGAACACCTCGGCGGTCCAGAATCCCGAACTCGTCACCGCCATCGCCAGCGAGTTCGGCAGCCAATGCGTGGTGTGCGCCATCGACGCCAAGCGTCGGCCGGACGATCCGTCGCGTTTCGAGGTGTACCTGCACGGCGGACGCACGCCGACCGGTCTCGACGTGGTCGAGTGGGCGGCGCGGGCCGCGTCGTTGGGTGCCGGCGAGATCCTGCTCACGTCGATGGACCGCGACGGCACGAAGGAGGGCTTCGACCTCGACCTCACCCGTCGCGTCTCCGACGCGGTGGGGGTGCCCGTGATCGCCTCGGGCGGGGTGGGCTCGTCGCGTCACATGGTGGAGGGCGTGACGCTCGGGGGAGCCGACGCGGTGTTGGCGGCGTCGATCTTCCACTTCCGTGAGTTCACCATCGCCGAGACCAAGGCCGCCATGACCGAGGCCGGTGTCGTCGTTCGTCCGGTCGGGTGACTGTGAGCATCACCGTTCTCGACGGTGGTCTTTCCACCGCCCTCGAGGAGGTGGGCGCCGACATCGGCGGCCCGTTGTGGACCGCACGGGCGATTCTGGAATCCCCCGACCTGCTCGAGGAAGCGCATCGTCGTTTCGTGAACGCGGGAGCCACGGTGATCACCACGGCCAGTTACCAGTGCGGGGCGCACGAATTCGCCCGATTGGGGCTGAGCGACCGGGACGCCCGTCGCGCGTTGGCGTCGACGGTGGATGTCGCCCGCCGTGCCACCGCGGGCACCGATGCCCGGGTGGCCGCATCCGTCGGTCCCTTCGGGGCCGTTCTGGCCGACGGCAGCGAGTACACCGGTCGCTACGACGTGTCCTGGGAGGTCGTCGAGCGGTATCACCGCGAGAAGCTGGAGGTGTTGGTCGACGCGGGTGCCGATCTGCTCGCGGTGGAGACCATCCCGTTGGCGGCCGAGGCCCGCTTGGTCGCGGGGATCCTCGAGGACCTCGGTGCACCGCCCGCATGGTTCAGCTTCGGCGTGGACCCGAACCGACTCACGTACGGCGGTGACGACGTGGGTGTCGCGGTGACGGCCGTGGCGGGATACGCGCACCTCGTCGCGGTGGGGGTGAACTGCACCCACCCGAACGTGATCGACGAGATCATCGACCTCGTGGGCGCCAATGCCCCCGGCGTGCCCCTCGTCGCGTATCCGAATCTCGGACGTTCGTGGAACGCCGATATCCGACAGTGGTCGGGGGAGATCAGTGATCCGTTCGCGCCGGACCGTGTCGCCCACTGGGCCGGCCGAGGCGTGACGATGATCGGCGGTTGTTGCGGGGTGGGTCCGGCCGACATCGCTCGCCTCGTTGCCACGGTGACGCCCCCGGTGACGTAACGTCCGGACATGACCACGTCCGCACCGTTCACGCCCAATCCCAAGATGGAATACCGACGTCTCGGTCGCAGTGGGTTGAAGGTGTCGGTGCTGTCGTTCGGAAGCTGGGTCACCTTCGACACCCAGATGAAGGACGACACGGCGCGCGACTGCATGCAGCGCGCGTGGGAAGCCGGCTGCAACTTCTTCGACAACGCCGAGGCCTACGCGGGTGGCGAGAGCGAGGCCATCATGGGCCGCGTCATCGCCGATCTCGGTTGGCGACGACAGGACTACGTGTTGTCGACGAAGGTTTTCTGGGGCATCGACGGCAACGTGCCCAACATGAACAACACCTTGAATCGGAAGTATCTGCATCATTCCATCGAGGGTTGTCTCGATCGACTGCAGGTCGATTTCGTCGATCTGCTGTTCTGCCACCGGGCCGACCCCGACACGCCCCTCGAGGAGACGGTGTGGGCGATGAGCGACCTTGTCGACCGCGGCAAGGTGTTGTACTGGGGAACGAGCGAATGGACCGCGGACGAGATTCGCGCGGCGTGGGAGATCGCCGAGCGGCATCACCTGCACAAGCCGGTCATGGAACAACCGCAGTACAACATGCTCGAACGCCGTCGTGTCGAGGTCGAGTACAAGCGTCTGTACGAGGACATCGGGCTGGGCACCACCATCTGGAGTCCGCTGGCGTCGGGCGTGTTGACGGGCAAGTACGTGGACGGGGTGCCGGGCGATTCACGGGCGGCCTTGCCCGGTTACTCGTGGTTGGCCGAGCGTCTCACCAGCGCGGCCACGCAGGAGAAGGTGAAGCGGTTGATCCCCATCGCCGATCGGCTCGGTTGCACCTTGGCGCAGATGTCGTTGGCCTGGTGCACCAAGAACCCCAACGTGTCGACGGTGATCACCGGTGCGAGCAAGGCCTCGCAGGTGACCGAGAACTTCGGTGCTCTCGACGTGATCGACGCGCTCACGCCCGACGTGATGGCCGAGATCAAGTCGGCGTTGAAGGGCTGAAACCCTCGAGGAAGCCGACCGCGTTCTCGACGACGGAACTCAGGCGTCCTTGGAGGAAGTGGTCGGTTCCGGCCACCTCGTCGATGGTGGTGTTCGGCCATTCCCGCGATCGCTCGCGCGCCGACGACGTCGGACAGAACTGGTCGTGTTCGGGAACGAGCAGCAACTTGGGCCGGGGATCGCGACCGGCCAACACCGGTGAACCGTCGGCGAGGGGCGGAGCGACGGCGATCCATCCCGACACGCGCGGTTCCACGACGTTCATGGCGACGATCGAACCGAACGAGTAGCCGATCGACCAGATGTCGTCGCTGAACGGGGCGAGGAAGTCGACCGCCGCCGCCACGTCCAGACGTTCCGAGTCGCCGTCGTCGTGATCGCCCCCGCTGTCGCCAGCGCCACGGAAGTCGAATCGGACGGCGTGGAAGCCGTGTTCGGGGAGGGCGCGAAAGAGGGCGTCGATCACGGGATTGAAGCGGTCGCCTCCGTACAGGGGATGGGGGTGGGCCAGAACGACGCCACCCCGTATCGGTCGATCGACGGCGGCGGTGGCGATGTCGGCCGCGATCGGAACGCCGTCGATGGTGGTGAGGGTCACGGTTTCGATCGACACGAAAGTGACGGTACCGTGCTCGATCGTGGCCGACAGCAAGGACAAGCCCAAGAAGACCGAGGCGCTGGATGCGGACAAGTTGCCCATCAAGATGCTCAACGACCGTCTGCTGGTCAAGATCCCCGATCGCGACGGTGAGCGACGCAGTTCGGGCGGGATTCTGATCCCCGCCACGGCCCAGATCTCCAAGCGTCTGGTGTGGGCCGAGGTCGTGGCCCTCGGCCAGAACGTGCGCAGTGCCGAGGTGGGGGACCGGGTGCTGTTCAGCCCCGAGGATCGCTACGAGGTGGAAGTGGGAGGCTCCGACTACATCATGTTGCGCGAGCGTGACATCCACGCCGTGGCCGCCAGTCGAATCGACGGGCACACGGGCCTGTATCTCTGACAGAGTGTGAACGTGTCCGTCATCGAGCCCACCCCCGAGCAGTTGTCATCGGTGAAGTTCAACGCCGACGGACTGGTGCCGGTCATCGCCCAGGACGTCGCCAACGGTGACGTGTTGATGATGGCCTGGATGAACGCCGAGAGTCTGGCCATGACGTTCGCCGAGGGTCGCATGGTGTACTGGAGTCGTAGTCGTCGTGAACTGTGGCGCAAGGGCGACACCAGCGGCGATCGTCAGTTCGTGCGCGAGGCGTACTTCGACTGCGATGGCGACACGCTGCTGTTCAAGGTCGAGCAGGAAGGCGCGGGAGCCTGTCACACCGGCGCCCGCACCTGTTTCTTCACCGCTTTCGGCGACAAGGGATGACCGTTGTGTCCGGTCCGGTCGTACGGCCCGCTCGCGAGGACTTCAAGCGACTCGCAGCCGATCACACGGTCGTGCCCGTCTGGATCGAGGTGTTGGCCGATCTGGAGACACCGGTGGCCGCTTTCGCCAAGTTGGTGGGTGATGGCGACGGATTCCTGTTGGAGTCCGTCGAGCACGGTGAGCGGTGGAGTCGTTTCAGCTTCGTCGGCCGTCACCCGCGAGCGACGCTCAGCCTCGTCGACGGTCGACTCGACGTTCAGGGAACGATTCCGGACTCGGTTCCGCGGGATCGGGGAATGCTGGCGGCGATCGAGGGGTTGCTGGCCGAGTACCGCAGTCCGGTGATCGCCGATCTGCCCCCGCTGCAGGGTGGCGTGATGGGATTCCTCGGGTACGACGTGGTTCGCGAGGTCGAGGACCTTCCCCACGTGCCCCACGACGACCGGCGCATGCCCGACGCGGTCATGAGCGTGATCGGCTCGTTGGCGGCATTCGATCACTGGCGCCAACGCGTGTACCTGATCGAGAGTGTTCCCGTTCTCGGTCTCGACGATGCCGGTCTCGATGCCGCGTACGACGCCGCGGCCGATCGCGCCCGGCGGGCGGTCGAGGATCTGGCCCGACCGCTCGCGTACACGCCGGTCGAGCCGCCTCGTCGCGACGACGTGTTGCCGTCCGCGACGTCGTCGATGCCCGATGGTGCGTATCAACGCGCGGTCGAAGCCGCCAAGGAACACATCCGCGCCGGTGACATCTTCCAGGTCGTCCTGTCGCAGCGGTACGAGATCCAGTTGGAAGCCGACGCCTTCGACATGTACCGCGTTCTGCGACAGGTGAATCCCAGTCCCTACATGTACTTCCTTCGCCAGCCGGGCGTGACCATCGTGGGTAGTTCGCCCGAGCCCATGGTGCAGTTGCTCGGCGGGCGGGTGATCAGCCGGCCGATCGCCGGTACGCGCAAGCGAGGCTCCAACGACGAGCACGATCGTCGCCTGGCGGCCGAACTGCGGGAGAACCCCAAGGAGGTCGCCGAACACGTGATGCTCGTCGATCTGGCGCGCAACGACGTGGGGCGAGTCGCCACGTTCGGCACCGTGCGGGTGGACGAGTTGATGACCCTCGAGCGCTACAGCCACGTGATGCACCTCACCTCGCAGGTGAGTGGCGACCTCCTGCCCGGCAAGACGGCCATCGACGTGTTGCGGGCCACCCTGCCAGCCGGGACGGTCAGTGGAGCTCCCAAGGTGCGCGCGATGGAGATCATCGACGAACTCGAGCCGGTGAAGCGTGGCCCCTACGCGGGCGTGGTGGGATACGTGGACTTCAGCGGGAACCTGGACACCGCCATCGCCATCCGGACCATGTTCATCGGAGAACGCGCCGCCTATCTCCAGGCCGGCGCCGGAATCGTGGCCGACAGCGAGCCCGACGACGAGGATCTGGAGTGTCGCAACAAGGCCGCCGCGTTGTTGGCCGCGGTTCCCGCGGCGAGGCGCATGACCGAGAGTCGTCGGGCGGGAGGGACATCGGCATGATCATCGCGACGAGAGAGTCATCGACCGTCGTGTCGGTCACCGGTGCCGACGCCCGTCGTTATCTGCACTCGCAGTTGAGCAACGACATCGCCGGTCTGGCCGTCGGATCATCCTGCTACTCGCTGCTTCTCGAGCCGGTGGGACGCGTGGTGGCGTTGTTCCGTGTTGTGTGTGTCGCCGAGGACGCGTTCGCCCTCGAGTTCGACACGGTCGTGGACGCCACGGTGGTCGCGGCGGTGGTGACGCGATTGTCCAAGTTCCTGATCCGCACCAAGGCGGTCATCGAAGCGTCGACCGTGGAGGTTGTGCGGGTGCGCTCGACGTCCGAGGAGCCGGTTCCGGAGACACTCCGCGCGTTGCCCGGCGTCCGTGCGGCCTGGTGGTGCGACGATCGCGCGGTGGACTTCGTCGGCGATCCGGACCGGTCGTTGCTCGACCAACTCGGGTTGTCGGAAGGAAACGACGGCGTCACGGCCATGGAGGTCGAGCGAATTCGGAGTGGTTGGCCCGCCAACGGTCGTGAGATCGTGGCGGGAGAGACGATTCCGGCCTCACTGGGAGTGGTGCCGCTCGCGGTGAGCTTCACCAAGGGTTGCTATCCGGGTCAGGAACTGGTGGAACGCATGGACAGTCGAGGTTCCACCGCTCCGCGAACGCTACGGATCATCGAGGTTGCCGCGCTCGGCGTGGGTGACGACGTGATCGTCGACGCCGCCGTGGTCGGAGTGGTGACGTCATCGGCCGGTGGTCGGGCATTGGCTTTCGTCGATCGCGCGATCGAGTTGGGCGTCCGGGTCACCCCTCGGACCTGAGCGCCCGGATCAGATCGACGATCTCGGGTCGTTCACGCAGACGAGCGAGTTCGGGAGCGTTCACGAGGGTCGACAGCAGCGTCGTGGGCTGGGCGTCGCTACGCGCCGCGACCGTCAACCATTGCGCCGCGTTCTCGTCGTCCCCGAGGGCGGCGTTGCACAGCGCCACGAGGATGGCCACGTGTCCCGATCGCGACAAGGCGAAGACACCCGATCCGTACCGAGCGGCGACCTCGTTGCGTCCGGTGCGACGCAACACGTCCACCAGCACGGCCGCGGACTGGGTGCGGTCACCCTCGTCCGGTTCGGGCAGACGGGGCACGAGTCGAGCGACGACAGGTTCCAGTTGCTCGGCGGTGGCGGCATTCGGCGGCCACCATTGGCCGGCGCGACGGCCGGCGAGATCGTCGAGCACGACGGCGATCGCGGCGTCCTCGCGACCCGCGCCCAACAGTTGGCGGGCCTCCCACCACGGCGACGAAACCTGTGGGGGCACCAGCATTCCCGGGCGTCCGGTCTTCCACGCCTGGTCCTCGGCGTCGGCGTGCACCCGACGCACGGGCGTGTTCGACGAGACCAGTTGCATCTGCAACACCAGCAGGATGGCGGCGAAGGCGGCGAGGGGACGCAGGTCGTCGATCAGCACCATCAGAACGAAGGCGACGGCGGTGGCCGGAGGGCTGAACTTGGCCATCAACGCGCGACCTCGTCCGGGTTTGAAGACGTCGATGATCTCGCCGGCGATGGTGCCGCCGTCGAGTGGAAGCACCGGGATCAGATTGAACAGTCCGATCATGGGTCCGGCCCACCAGATGGCCAGGGACGAGTAATCGGACGCGTAGTCGGCATGGGACAACGGGTTCACTCCCATGGCGATCAACACCAGCACGCCGAGGATGATCTGCACCGCCGGTCCGGCGATGGCGATGGACGCGCGCTCGCCTCGAGTGAGCGGACGCGTGGGCATGAACGAGGCGTAGCCGGCGAGGAAATCGAGTGAGATGCGCGCGGTGGCGCCGGTGCGTCGCGCCGCCACGGCGTGACCGAGTTCGTGGACCAACGTGAACACGGTGACGGAGCCCGCCAACCAGTAGCCCATGGGCTGACCGTTCACCACCACGATCAACAGCATGAACAAGACGAAACCGGGGCGAATCTGAACGGGGAACCCGAGGATGCGCATGAGTCGATGCTACGGGACATGTGTTTTCATCGATGTACGGGGCGATACGGGGCGATACGGGGGAGTTCTAGACTCGCGTTCGTGCCGTACATCTACGCTTTCGACCACAAACACCGTCATCCTCCGATGCGGATGAAGGATCTGCTCGGTGGAAAGGGGGCCAACCTGGCCGAGATGACGAGCGTGCTCGAATTGCCCGTGCCTCCGGGCTTCACGATTTCCACCCACGCGTGTCGCGACTACATGCACGGTGGGTGGCCCGAGGGTCTCGACGACGAGATCACGAAACACGTCGCCAAACTCGAGAAGGCGATGAAGCGCAAGCTCGGCGATCCGACGGACCCGCTGCTCGTCAGCGTGCGCTCGGGCGCGAAGTTCTCGATGCCCGGCATGATGGACACCGTCCTCAACCTCGGTCTGAACGATCGGAGCGTGAAGGGTCTGGCCACGGTCACCGGGGACGAGCGCTTCGCCTACGACTCGTACCGTCGTTTCATCGCGATGTACGGCCGCATCGTGCTCGGCATCGACGGTTCGCACTTCGAACATCCTCTGGAGGCGGCCAAGACCGCGGCCGGCGTCAGAAACGACGCCGAACTCGAGCCGGAGACCCTGAGGAGTCTGTGCGCGAGTTATCTCGCCGTGGTGAAGGACCAGACCGGCAAGGCGTTCCCGCAGGCTCCCGACAAGCAACTACGCGGGGCCGTCGAGGCCGTGTTCAGGAGTTGGAACGGCGCCCGCGCCATCGCCTATCGCGTTCGCGAGAAGATTTCGCACGACCTCGGCACCGCGGTGAACGTGCAGGCGATGGTGTTCGGCAATCGTGACGACAACTCGGGTACGGGCGTCGGCTTCACGCGCAACGCGGCCACCGGTGAGAACGTCCCCTATGGCGACTTCCTCGTGAACGCCCAAGGCGAAGACGTGGTCGCCGGCATCCGCAACACGGAGGACCTCGACGCATTGAAAGCCAAGTTCCCGGCGATTCACGCGGAACTCGTGGCCATCTTCGCGCGGCTCGAGGAGCACTACGCCGACATGTGCGACACCGAGTTCACCATCGAACAGGGAAAGTTGTGGATGCTGCAGACCCGCGTGGGCAAGCGCACCGGAGCGGCCGCCCTTCGTATGGCCGTCGACATGACCAAGGGAACCAAGGGCCCGAAGAAGGTGTGGAAGATCAGCAAGGAGGAGGCCATCACGCGGGTGACGGCCGAGCACCTCGACCAGGTTTTGCACCCGCAATTCGAGGCCGGCAACAAGCGGGTGATCGCCACGGGCCTGGCGGCCTCGCCCGGCGCTGCGGTGGGCAAGGTGTACTTCTCGGCCGACGATGCCGCCGACGCGGCCGACCGCGGGGAGAAGGTCATCCTCGTTCGCAGTGAGACCAGTCCCGAGGACGTGCACGGAATGATGGTGTCGCAGGGCATTCTCACCGCGCGTGGTGGTCTGGTCAGTCACGCCGCGGTGGTGGCGCGCGGGTGGGGAACTCCGGCGGTCGTGGGTGCCGAGGCGATCCGCATCGAGGGAAGGCAGTTCACCGTGGGCACGGTGGTGGTGAAGGAGGGTGACGTCATCTCGCTGGACGGCACCACCGGAGAGGTCGTGTTGGGCGAGGTTGCCCTGTCGGCGTCCGAGCCGCCCGAGGAGTTCGAGATCATCCTGCGGTGGTGCGACAAGGTTCGCAAAGGCAAGTTGGCCGTGCGCGCGAACGCCGACACCGGCGAGGACGCCATCAAGGCTCGCGCTCTGGGGGCCGAGGGGATCGGGCTGTGCCGTACCGAGCACATGTTCCTCGCCCCGGACCGACTTCCGGTCGTGCGTCGCATGATCCTGGCCGACACGCCCGAGGACGAGGCCGCCGCGCTCGAGGAACTCCGCGTGGTCCAGAAGAAGGACTTCATCGAGATCCTCACGGCCATGGACGGGTTGCCCGTCACGGTGCGTTTGCTCGACCCGCCACTGCACGAGTTCCTGCCGCGGGTCGACGAACTGGAGATCAAAAAGGCCACCGCGGGTCTCACGGCCGAGGAGACCACGCTGCTCGGTGCCGCCCACGAATGGGCCGAGTTCAATCCGATGCTCGGCACCCGCGGCGTTCGTCTCGGTGTGGTGAAGCCCGGTCTGTACGCCATGCAGGTGCGGGCCCTCATGGAGGCGGCCGCCGAGTGCGCATCGAACGGGGGCGAACCCGTCGTCGAGGTGATGATCCCCCTCA
>WLEG01000240.1 GCA_009704425.1 Actinomycetota bacterium
CGTCGGATTGTCGGCGGGGCCGGCGTCCTCCAACTTGGGCTTCATCGAGATCATCACTTCGTCGTGATGCCCGTGGTATCCGCCTTCGACCTTCACGATCTTGTCGCGCCCGGTCGCACCACGGGCCACTCGAATGGCGTCCATGGTGGCCTCGGTGCCCGAGTTGGTGAAACGCCACATGGGTAACCCGTACCGCTCGCCCAACAATTCGGCCACATCGGCGTTCAACTCGCACGGGGTCACGAACAGCGTGCCGTTGGCCAGTTGTTCGTCCACCGCCCGGCGAACGACCGGGTTGATGTGCCCGCTGAACAACGCACCGAAGCCCATGTCGTAGTCGATGTACTCGTTGTCGTCGACGTCCCACATGTAGGCCGCATCGGCCCGCTTCACCACGATGGGATGCGGGTCGTACGCCTGGAAACTCGAGGGAACCCCGAGCGGCAGGACTTTGCGAGCGCGCTCGTTCGCGCGGCGGGAGCCGGCGGTTCGCTCGGAGTAGAGAGCGATCTCGCGGGCGGTGATTTGCTTGGCCCGTTCGCCGAGGCGTCGGGTTGCGCTGACTGAAGATTCCGTGGTCGACACGGTTAAACACCCCTTCAAGGTTGTCCTCACCCTAGCACGGGTCCGGCTGGGCGCTGAGCGGGAGCCGCCGAACCATGTCGGTCGAACCTCATGGACGGTGCGAATCACCGCCTGATCTGGCAGAATGACGGAGCACATGGTGGGCGTAGCTCAGTCGGTTAGAGCGTCAGGTTGTGGCCCTGAAGGCCGGGGGTTCGAATCCCCTCGTTCACCCCAAAACATACGAAGTCGCACGTCGGAACCGGTTCCGAACCCGAGACGCTCGTGGAAACGGGAATCCTTGGGCGGAACACCTCGGGCATCTACACTTGCCCTTCGCGCTAGGCACCTCTAGCTCAACGGCAGAGCAGTGGACTCTTAATCCATTGGTTCTGGGTTCGAATCCCAGGGGGTGCACCACATCTCGTCGCTGACGCAACGGAGCAACATGCGAGTGCTCGTGATCCACGCCCACCCCGACCCCGAGTCGTTCAGCCATGCGATCCTGGCCGCCACGCTCGACGGACTCGCGCGCGCGGGCCACGACTCCACCGTCATCGACCTGTACGCCCTCGACTATCCGGGCGGCCTCTCGCGCGACGAATGGCGCGCCTACGAAACCCACTCTCCGGTGCTCGACCCGATGGTGGCCGAGCACGTGGATCTGGTTCGCTCCGCCGATGCGCTGGTCTTCGTGTATCCCACGTGGTGGAGTTCGCTGCCCGCCGTTCTGAAGAGTTGGTTGGAGCGCACGATGGTGATGGGGCTGGCCTTCACGCTCGACGAGCGCACTCGCCGCATCCAACCGGGCCTCGGACATCTGCGACATCTCGTCGGAATCAGCACCTACGGATCACCCCGTTGGTACGTGAAACTCGTCAACGACAACGGACGACGGACGATCACCCGCACTCTGCGATTGTCCACCGGCGGCAAGGCCCGCACCACCTGGTTGCCCCTCTACACGCTCGACGGCCGGACCCCCGAGAGTCGCCGGGCCTTCCTCGACCGCGTGCGTCGTTCCATGGAGACGTTGTCGTGAGGGTCCTCGTGGTGCACGCCCACCCGGACCCCGAGTCCTTCAACCGTGTGCTGCTCGAGCGAGTCGTTCGGGGACTGCGATCGGCCGGCCACGACGTGCGCGTGCGCGATCTCTACGCCGAGGGCTTCGATCCACGACTGACCCGGCAGGAGAAACGGGATCACCTCGCTCCCCCGGACACCAAGCCGCACCTCGCCGAACACTTCGACGACCTCCGTTGGTGCGAGGCCCTGGTGTTCGTTCACCCCACCTGGTGGGGTGCCCAACCCGCCGTGCTCAAGGGCTGGATCGACCGCGTGTGGGCCCGCGGCGTGGCGTGGGAGCTTCCCGAGGGTGCCAAGCGACTGAAGCCCACACTGCACAACGTGCGACGCATCGTCACCTTCACCACGCACGGTTCTCCGTGGCGCATCAACGCGTTACAGGGTGCGCCCGGCAAGCGGATCGCGGCCCGTTCGTTGCGCCTCATCTGCCATCCGTTGTGTCGAACGCGATGGATCGCGCTGTACTCCATGGACTCCAGCACCCCGGACCGGCGGGAGCGATTCCTCCGACGCGCCGAGCGCGTGGCGTCGCGCCTCTGACGTATCGGCCCTACCGCGCGGCCGACAGCGCCACGGCCACCTCGGCGGCGACACGCGCGTTGTTCTCGGCCAAAGCCAGATTGGCGGGCACGCTGCGACCCTCGGTGACCTCGCCGATGCGACCCAACACGAACGGCGTCACCGCCGCACCTCGGATGCCCGCGGCTTCGCAGTCACGCAACGCGTCCTCGAGCACCGCGTCGATTCGGGCCGCGTCGAGTTCGGATTCCGGCGGAATGGGCACGGTCAGTAACAGGCCCGACGCGTCTCGCGAACGATTGCGATGCACCGACGCCACCTCGGCGGCCGTCTCCACGCGGTGCGGAACGGGTAGGCCCGACGAGCGCGTGTAGAACGCCGGGAACCAGTCGTGTCGCCAACCCAACACCGGGACACCGGCGGTCTCGAAGTACTCCAACGTCCGCGGCAGATCGAGGAACGCCTTGGCCCCGGCCGAGACGGTGATCACCGGGTGGGACGCGATGGCGTCGAGATCGGCCGACACGTCGCCGGACACCTCGACTCCGCGGTGAACTCCCCCGATACCGCCGGTGGCGAAAACGTCCACTCCCCCGGCAGCCGCGATGGCCACGGCCGCCGAGACCGTGGTCGCGCCGAAATCCCACCGTTGGGCCACGGCGACGGGAACGTCGCGTTCGGCCACCTTGCGAGCCGCTCCGAGGATTCGCGGATGTTCGGACGCGTCGATCCCGAGACGCACCTCTCCGTCGAGCACCGCCGTCACCGCCGGCACGCAACCCGCCCCACGTATCACCGCGAGGCATCGGTCCAGGGCCTCGGCGTTGGCGGGCGAGGGCAATCCGAGGTGCGAGAAGATCGTCGATTCGAGCGCCACCACGGGGCGCCCGGACGCCACCGCGGAAGCGACTTCGTCGGAGGGAACGACACGAAGGCTCATGGTTGGGCCAGTCTCTCATGTCGGACGAAGCGACTGACGGCTTCGACGTGGTGCGTGTGCGGGAAGAGGTCGAGCACCTCACAGAACTCCAACCGGTAACCCGCGTCCACCAGCAATCGAGCGTCACGACCGAGTGAGGCGGGATCGCACGACACCAGCACGATGATCGGAGCACCGGTGGCGACCAATGCGGTCACTCCCGCCGCTCGGAGTCCGTCACGCGCCGGATCCGCCACGACCGCACCACAGGGCTCGGCCACCCACTTCTCCATCGCGCTCTCGACCACGCGGGCCCGTCGGCCGCGAAGGTTGTGTCGAGCGTCCGCACAGGCCGACGGATTCGCCTCGACCACCAGCACCTCGCGATCACCGGCGTCGATGGATGCGGCGAACAATCCGATGCCGCCGTACGCGTCCAGCAACGGGCCCGACCCCCACGACGCGGGCGCTCCGAGCGCCAACGCAACCCGGTCCACCAGAACCTCGGCCGCGCGGGGCGACGACTGGAAGAACGACGACGCGCTCACGCGGAATGCGACGTCGTTCACCGTCTCGACGATCGACGCGCCCGGACCCTCGGTCACCGACGGACCCAAACCCGACAGCCCCGCGGGCTCGGCCCACACGACCACGGCACC
>WLEG01000241.1 GCA_009704425.1 Actinomycetota bacterium
CCCACCATCGACGTGCCGGGCGACTGGCCCGACGTGCGTCGAGAAGTCGAAGGAGTGGTCCGAACCGACTCTTTCGTCGCGCAGCTGACATCCGGGTTGAACGGCGATGAGACCGTCGTTGCGGGGCACGTGTGCGCCACCGCGTGGATCCTCAGCCCCGACGCCACCCACACCCTGCTCGTGAAGCATCCGGCGCTGGGCTGGTCGACACCGGGCGGGCACGTGGAACGACACGAGTCCACGCGCGACGCCGGCTTGCGCGAGTTGGAGGAGGAGACCGGCCTCACCCGATTCGACGTGCGCGCGGTGTCGGACGGACCGGCCTTCGTGCACGTCACCGACCGCGACGGCGATCGACCTCATCGGCACTGGAACGTGGCCTGGTTCTACGTGGCCGACATGGACGCACCGTTGAGCCCGATCGAGGGCGCCCGTTGGTGGCCCGTCGATGTGTTGCCCGACGGCCCCGCCGATCTGGCCGCGAGGATCCCCGAACTCGTGGCACTCCTCGCTGGTTCGTGAACGGTCAGGCGCGCACGAGGCGACCGGGGCGGGCGCCGGTGTCGGCGCCGTTGCGGCGGGTCACCACACCGTTCACGATGGTGGCCACGTAGCCGGTGGCCGTCTGCAGCAAACGGGTTCCACCCGCGGGCAGGTCGTCCTCGGCGTGCGGGAAGCCCAACGTCAAGGCATCCATGTCGATGATGTTGATGTCGGCCTTCTTGCCCTCGGCCAGAACTCCGCGGTCGTGGAAGCCCACCACGTTGGCCGTGTCGTGCGTCTGCACCTTCACCGCCTGCTCGAGCGTGAGCTTGGGCCCGCGACGACGATCGCGAACCCAGTGCGTCAGCACGTAGGTGGGGATCGACGCGTCGCAGATCATGCGCACGTGAGCGCCCCCGTCGGACAGGCCCGACACCGTCGCCGGGTGCTGCAGCATCTCGTAGATCGCGTCCTGTGAACCACCCACGTAGTTGAAGAACGGCAACATCAGGAACGCGCGACCGTCGTCCTCGTTCAGCAGGTCGTACGCGAACGACAACGAGTCCTGACCGTTGGCCTTGGCCATGTTGGACACCAACAGCTCCGGCCCGGGCTCGTAGTCGGGCGGGGTGCCCATGGCGTACATCTTGTCCACCGACATCTGCATGAACGCCCCGATGCCGTCGAACTGCTTCGTCGGATCGGCCGGCGCGTCGGTCTCGGCGAGGATGCGGGCCTTCACGTCGCCCCGTCGCAGTTCGGCGCGCAGTTCGGGCATCGACAACTTCGACGCCAGATCCATGTACGTGGGGCGCTTGGAGAAGAAGTGGTATCCGTCCCAGCCGATCATCATTCCGAACGGGCGCGCCGCGATCTGCGGGTGCATGCGACCACCCTTGTCGTTGACCCGATCGACAACGTCGAGGGCCTCGCGCCACGAATCGGCGTTCAACTCGTTCTGCAGCATCGCGAAGGTCACCGGCAATCCGCTGCGCTCGGCCAGGCCGGCCATCCAGTCCACCTCACCGAGGAAGACCGGACGATCGAACTCCAGGCCCTGCGGCGCCACCTCGAACAAACCGCCACCGGCGGCCACCAACGCGTCGGCCATGCCTTGCAACTCGTCCAGAGCCGCGAAGGTTCCCGGCACCGGCTCGCCGTCGCGCGCCTTGTGATTCAGCGTGCGACTGGTGGAGAAGCCCACCGCGCCCGCTTCGCGCGCCTCGCGCACGATGCGACCCATGGCCGCGATGTCGTCGGGGGTGGCGGCCTCGTTGCGCGCACCGCGATCCCCCATGACGTAGGCCCGCACCGACGCGTGCGGAACGTACGCCGCCACGTCCATGCTGTACCGACGCGAGGCCACGGCGTCGAGGTACTCGGGGAAGGTCTCCCACGACCACGTGATGCCCTCGTGCAGAGCCGTGCCGGGGATGTCCTCGACACCCTCCATCAACTGCACCAGCCATTCCTCGCGACCCGGACGCACCGGGGCGAAACCCACGCCGCAGTTGCCCATCACGATGGTGGTGACGCCGTGCCCCGACGTGGGCTCGAGGAGGTCGTCCCACGAGACCTGTCCGTCGTAGTGCGTGTGGATGTCGACGAAGCCGGGGGTGACGATGCGACCCGTGGCGTCGATCACCTCGGCCGCCGGCTCGTCGATGGACGGGGCGATGCGCGCGATTCGACCGCCCTGCACCGCGATGTCTCCACGGAAACGAGCCGCGCCCGTGCCGTCGACGATTGTTCCGCCACGAATGATCAGATCGAACATGATTCCCCCAACATGTCTTCGTTTCCGACTCCGAGATTACAACGCACCGACCTCTAGCCTGTGGTCGATGAGTTCCGTCTCCCACGACCAGGGATCGACCAACACGGCACCCGCCGGCCTCGACAGCGTGGAGGCCGTCGACGCCGCTCTCGGTCGTCTCGGCTATCTGGCCGATCGCGGGCTCGCCACCTCGGTGTTCCTCGCGCTCACCTTGCAACGTCCGTTGCTGCTCGAAGGCGAGGCCGGCGTCGGCAAGACCGAGCTGGCCAAGGTGCTCGCGCGATTGACGGGCGGAGAGCTGATTCGCCTGCAGTGCTACGAGGGCATCGACGCCACTCAAGCCGTCTACGACTGGGACTATTCCCGCCAGCTGTTGCACCTGCGCGCCGCCGAGGCCAGTGGTGAAGCGGCCGGGTTGGGGGCCGACGCCCTCGAGAACCAGCTGTACCAGGAGCGCTTCCTGTTGCGCCGCGCGGTGCTGCGCGCCCTCTCGCCGGCCGACAATCCCCCGGTGTTGTTGATCGACGAGATCGACCGCGCCGACGACGAGTTCGAGGCGTACCTGCTCGAGGTTCTGTCGGACTTCCAGGTCACCATTCCCGAACTCGGAACGTTCAGTGCACCTCGACCGCCCGTCGTGATCCTCACGTCGAACCGCACCCGAGACGTTCACGACGCGCTGAAGCGTCGTTGCCTCTACCACTGGGTGGAGCATCCCTCGTTCGAGCGCGAGGTCGCCATCGTCACGTTGCGGGTTCCCTCGGTGGCCACCGATCTCGCGCGTCAGGTCGCCGCGGCCACCGAGGCCCTGCGGGCGATGCAGTTGTACAAGCCCCCCGGTGTCGCCGAGACCATCGACTGGGCCACCGCCCTCGGTCGGCTCGGGGTCACCACGCTCGATGAGGACAGCGTGCGTTCCACGTTGGGCACCGTGCTCAAGTATCGCGAGGACCAGGAACGCGTCGAGGCCGCCGACATGGCCGAGATCGTCAAGGCCGCGGTCCGTCGAGCCCTCGTCGCCTGACATGAGCGGTCCCGCGTCGAATGAAGCGGCCGTCACCCCTGCCGAGCGCATGGCCGTCGCGTTCGGTCGCGTGCTTCGTGGTGCCGGCATCGCCACCCCCATCGGCAACGTGATCACCTTCACCGAGTCCATCGCCCGACTCGGCGTGGATCGACGCGACGACGTCTACTGGGCCGGTCGGGCCACGCTCGTTCGCCGCCCCGAGGACATCGCACTGTTCGATCGGGCGTTCGAGGTGTTCTGGAATCAACGACGCTCGGCGATGAACGACGTGGAAGCCGAGACTTTCCACTTGACGATCAACGTCGATGCCGACGAGGGATCCATGGACGACGGCCGGGCGAACGCCGCCGACGATGACGACGACGGTTCGATCACGTTGCGCTTCTCCACCATCGAAACCCTGCGCACCAAGGACTTCGCCGCGTACTCCC
>WLEG01000242.1 GCA_009704425.1 Actinomycetota bacterium
CCCTGCCTGCCCGGCGCGCAACTGCAAGAGGTCGACGGCGACGTGTACAAGGGCGTCGTGAAGATCAAGGTCGGACCCATCGTGGCCACGTTCAAGGGTGAGGCCCAGTTCGCCGAGCGCGACGACATGAACTACAAGGCCAGTCTGAAGGCGTCGGGCCGCGACACCGGTGGCAAGGGCAATGCCTCGGCCACCATCACCGCGCAACTGACCGCGCTCTCGGAGACCTCCACCGTCTGCAACGTGGTCACCGACCTCGCGATCACCGGCAAGGTGGCCCAGTTCGGTCGCGGCGCCATGGCCGACATCAGCGAGAAGCTCATCGCACAGTTCGCCGACAACCTGAACACCCTCATCGATACCGAAGGTGCCACCGCACCGTCGACGGGCGTCGCCGACACCGCACCGGAAACGGGTGCGACGACCGCGGCCACGTCGTCGGCCGCCGACACCTCGGGTGAACTTCCCAAGGTGCGCAAGATCGAAGGGCCCGCCGCCGAACCGTTGAACCTGCAGGACGTGGCCGGCGGCGCGATGATGAAGCGCATCCTCCCGTTGCTGGCCGGACTCGCGGCCCTGGGCCTGTTCCTGAAGCGCGTGTTCTCGCGTCGTCGCAAGCAGGCCTGAGTCGCTCTCCCACTCACGTGGATCGTCGACGGCCATGAATCCTCGTCGCGAACCCGCGCCCGCCGACGTCGACGCGGTCACCCGACTGCTCGGACGTCGCCCCAACAGTTGGTTCGAGGTCGTCGTGCGTTCATCGAACGGTGAGCCGATGGTGTTGCGCAACGCGCCGTTCATGGACGACGGAACCCCCATGCCCACCCGATTCTGGTTGTGCGATCCGGGCCTCACGGTGGCCGTCAGCCGACTCGAGGCCGAGGGCGGAGTGGACCGTGCCGAAGCCGAGGTGGACGCCGGGGAACTGGCCGCCGCCCATCGTCGCTACGCCACCGATCGCGACGCCGACATCGCGGCCGATCACGTCGGACCCCGGCCGTCGGGGGGCGTGGCCGGCACCCGCGTGGGCGTGAAATGTCTTCACGCCCACTACGCCTGGCATCTGGCCGGTGGTGACGACCCGGTGGGTCGGTGGGTCGAAGGTCGACTGGCCACGGCCGAGGGAGTTGGTTGATCGTGCCCGTGGCCGCCATCGACATCGGGACCAACTCCACCAACCTGTTGGTGGTCGGCGACGACGGATCGACCATGCAACGCATCGTCGAGGTGACCCGACTCGGCGCCGGCGTGGACCGGACCGGATCACTCGCGCCGGACGCCATCGATCGCACGGTGGCCTGCCTCGGTCGATACGCGGCGATCATCGCCGACCTCGGTGCCGGTGATGCCGGACGCGTGCCGTTGCGTGTCTCCGCGTCCAGTGCGTGCCGTGACGCCACCAATCGTGACCGGTTCTTCGAGCGCGTCGTGGAGGTGCTCGGGCGTCCACCCCAACTGATCAGCGGCGACGACGAGGCCCGTCTCGCCTATCGCGGGGCCGTGTCGGGCCTGCGTCCCGATCCCATGGGCCACGTCGTGATCGACATCGGTGGCGGATCCACCGAGTTCGCGTACGGCGACGTCGAGTTGCGCCACACGCACAGCATCGACGTCGGTGCGGTCCGCCTCACCGAGCGTCACCTCGAACACGACCCGCCCCGTCCCGAGGAGTTGTTGAACGCCATCGGCGACGTGCAGGACCTGTTCGACGACATGGTCCGCTCGATCCCCGCCATGGCCGGCGCGCGTCAACTGATCGGGGTCGCCGGGACCATCGTCACCGCGGCGGCCGTCGAGATCGGGATGACCAACTTCGAGTCCGCCCGCGTGCACGGATTCCGATTCGAACGTGGCGCAGTCGAGGACGTGTTTCGCACCCTGGCCACCGAGCCCTTGGCCGATCGCGTGCACAATCCGGGTCTTCCACGCGAGCGCGCCGACGTGATCGTGGGCGGACTCTGCGTGTTGGTCGGGCTTCTGCGTCGCTGGGACGCCGACGAGATCGTCGTCTCCTCACGCAACATCCTCGACGGCATGTGTGCTGAACTTCTGGAGGAGTCCGCACGATGAGCCACCACGACATCCACCCCGCGCGCACCGCCGCCGTTCGCCTCTACGGACGACGCGTGGTGCTGCGTCCGTTGGTTCCGCCGGACTTCGCGGCGTGGTCCGAGGTGCGTCGTCGCAACCACGACTGGCTCACGGTTTGGGAGCCCTCGCGACCCGCGCACTCCCCCGACCCCAGCACCGATCGTGAGGCGTTCTCGGCGCGGTGCGCACTCCGCGATCGCGAACGCCAATCCGGGACCGCCTACGCCTTCGGGATGTTCGTCGACAACGCGTTCGCCGGCGAGGTGAACCTCAACAACGTGGTGCGCGGGGCCATGATGGGCGGCTCCGTCGGGTACTGGATCGACCAGGCCCGCGCCGGTCGTTCGTACACGTCGGAGTCCGTCGTCGTCCTCGCCCGCTACGCGTTCGAGGAATTGGGGCTGCACCGCCTCGAGATCTGCATCGTGCCCCGCAACGCGAACTCGCATCGGGTGGTGGCCAAACTCGGGCTGCGCAACGAGGGCACGGCCGAGCGCTTCCTCGAGATCAACGGCACGTGGGAGGACCACGTGCGTTACGGATTCACCTCCGAGGAATGGTCGGCACGACGCGACGAACTCGCGAACGCCTGGTTGTAGACCCGACGGGTCGACCGTCGACGAACGTCAGGCCGATTGGGCCCAGTCGCGGTACGCCGCGGCCTTCTGTCGACGCACCACGGTGCGACGCTTCCACTCCTTGACCTTCCAATGTCGCAACTTGCGACCGTGGTCGAGTTTCTTCACGGCCCGCTCGGCATCGTGATGATGCGCCGGCTTCCATTCGGTGCCGGGCTCGTCGGCGTCGTCGGGCTCGAGTCCGTGACTCACCATGTCGGCGAGTTCGTGCAACTCACTCTTCACCCGGTGGCGCTCGCCGTGGGCGTGGGCCCGCAACTCGGCTCTCGGCAGCGGTACCGCTTCCTGGCTTCGATGGCGCTTGCTCATCGGTCCCTCCTCTGGTTCCGTTGAACTCCCCCTGGGCGAAACGTACAACACTTTCGCGGAATTGCAAGGGCGGGTTCCCGGTACGAAAGTCGGTTCCCGATCAGGACTTCTTCGAGGAGATCTGCGACTGCAGGGCCTTGATGCGCTCCTCGAAGAAGGGTTGCCGCGTGCTCCACAACTGCGGCGTCAATTCGCGCGCCACGGCGTCGGGGTGCTCGCTCACGTCGGCCATGGCCTTGATCGTCTTCTTCGTCTCGATGACCAACTCGCGCGGAGCGGCCGCCGCGCGGGCCGCCATCTCGTGGGCCGCGTTCAGCAACTGGTCGTCCTCCACGCATCGGTGCACGATGCCGAGGCGTTCCGCCTCCGTTCCGTCGACCACCTCGCCGAAGACGACGGTGGCCATCGTGGTCTGCGGACCGGCGATGCGTCGCAACATCCAGGTGTGCCCGCCACCGGGATGGATGCCGATCTGCAGGAAACGGGTGTCGAAACGTGCCCGGCGAGCGGCGATGCGCACGTCGCATCCGAGCGCGAGATTCATGCCGGCACCGACCGCCGCACCGTTCACCGCGGCGATGGTGGGCAGTTCACTGCGCGCGATGCGTAGGAAGCCCTCGTAGATGTTGCC
>WLEG01000243.1 GCA_009704425.1 Actinomycetota bacterium
CGGTTCAAGGAGATCGGCGCCCGCGTTCCCAAGGGCCTGCTTCTGGTGGGTCCCCCCGGCACCGGCAAGACGTTGTTCGCCCGTGCGGTGGCCGGAGAGGCCGGCGTCGGCTTTCTCTCGGTCACCGGTTCGGACTTCATGGAGATGTTCGTCGGCGTCGGCGCCAGTCGCGTGCGCGACCTCTTCCAGCAAGCCCGCAAGATGGGCCGCGCCATCATCTTCATCGACGAGATCGACTCCATCGGTCGCAAGCGTGGTGCCGGCTTGGGCGGCGGTCACGACGAGCGCGAGCAAACCCTCAATCAGATGCTCGCCGAGATGGACGGCTTCGAGACCTCCGAGGGAATCGTCATTCTCGCGGCCACCAACCGTCCCGACATTCTCGATCCGGCGTTGCTGCGTCCGGGTCGTTTCGATCGGCAGATCGTCGTTCCGCTCCCCGAGTACGAGGAGCGCCTCGCCATTCTCAAGGTTCACAGCCGCGACAAGCGCATGGGTCCCGACGCCGACCTCGACGTGATGGCCAAGGGCACGCCGGGCATGAGTGGCGCCGATCTGGCGAACCTCGTCAACGAAGCCGCGCTGTTCGCGGTGCGACGCGGAAGTGCCCAGATCGAGCGCATCGACTTCGAATCCGCCCGCGACCGCATCATGATGGGCGCCCGACGCGACTCACTCGTCTTGTCGGCCGAGGAGAAGCGCGTGACCGCGTACCACGAGGGTGGTCACGCCGTACTAGCCGCCGTGCTTCCCAATGGCGACGCACTCCACAAGGTCACCATCCTTCCGCGCGGCATGGCGCTGGGTGTCACCCAGACACTTCCCGAGGAACGGCACAGCTTCTCCAAGGACTACATCCTGGACCGCATCTGCATGGCGCTCGGCGGTCGCGTCGCCGAGCAACTGGTGTTCCAGCAGCAAACCACCGGCGCCGCCAACGATCTCGAGGTCGTCACCGGATTGGCCCGTCGCATGGTCCGCGAATGGGGCATGAGCGACAAGGTCGGCCCGATGGCGTGGCAGAACAACCAACAGGTGTTCCTCGGCGAGGACCTCATGACCGGTGGCCGCGAGTACAGCGACGACACGGCGCGAATGATGGACGAGGAGATCAACCAGATCCTCACCACTCAGGAGAAGCGCGCCGTCGAACTGCTCACCACCCACCGTCGGGGCCTCGACCTGGTGGCGACGGCGTTGCTCGACAAGGAGACCATCGACGGGTCCGAGGTGGCCGAACTCGTCCAGCAAGGGATCGGCGACACCCCCGGCGTTCCCGTGCGCACCGCCGACTGATCAGTGGTTGTCGCAGTGACCGGTCTCGGTCGCTGCGTCCGGATCGCGCACGCGCGCGACGGCCGCCCACAGATCGGTGGCGGTCACCGGACCGAGAGTCGAGTGGTGCACCACGCCGTCGCGGTCGCACACCACCAGCGTGGGTACCGCATCGATGCGGTACTTGTCGTGCAGTCCGCGATCGGTCTCGTACTCGATCTCCCGCACCGCCACCTTGCGGCTGCGCAACGCCTCGGCCTTGGCCGCCACGTCGGCGCACACGTGACAGGTGCCCGAGGTGAACACGGCGATCATCCACTCCGCTTCACCGATTCGCAGATCGACCGGGTCCAACTGCGTGGGAACGTTCCACGACTTCTGGGTGGGGGCATCGGTGATCCGGCGACGACGCAGCACGATCGCGACAACGGAGACGACGACGGCGATGAATGCGGCGACGACGAATTCCACGTCGATCACTCCGGGAACGCCAGTGATCCGCTACGACCGCGGAGCGTGGGCGTGCGTTCGAGTCGGCGTTCGACGACCAACGGACGATCACCGGCCACCACCAACGGACGGCCGAAGGCCAACGGATCCACCAGATCGACCGACACGATGGCATTGGGGGCCAAGGCCACGTCGGTCAGGCCCGGAATGGGCTCCTCCCCTCCGGGACCCACCGAGAAGACCGTGAACGTGCCGGCCTCTCCCGAAGTGTTCAAGACGATCAGTACGTCCTCGATGGCGATGGTGGTGCTGGTGGGAACGCGCCACCGTTGCGAGGTGTATCCGCCCATCACACCGAGCACCGCGGTGGTCGCCACGTAATCGGCCGCCGGTCGGGTGATCACCCGTTCCACCACGATGTCCGAACCGGTCTCGCTCGAGACGAGCATGGCGTGCACGCCATCGGGCAGTCCCACGATCGTGGAGGTGTCGAAGGTGACCACCTCGTGGGCCGGGATCGAGAGCGAGGCCGGAGGCAGGGTGGCCTCGACTTCGCCCAGTCCGAGAACCAGGACCGATGCCTGCGCGTCCTCGTCGGTCGGGTTGTAGATCGAATATCGCTCGGAGATCCCGTCGCCCTTTTCGCCATCGGCGAACCACCACTGGCTCGAGGGCCCGGGTGCGCCGAGTGCGTTGATGTGACCGAGTCGACCACCGCCGAGATAATGCTGGTCCTTGGCCGCCACGAAACGCCCGGTTTCGGCCACCACCGACACCGCCAGAACCTTCTCGTCGCGGAATCCGGCCTCGGCCACGTTCACCACGCGGATCGATCGCGCCGGCACGACGTAACCCTGCAGATTCGACGGCGTGCGGGGACCCGCCTCGGTGGCCACGGACACGTTCACGATCGCCGCCGAGAGATAGGGGTTGGAGAGAATCAGCCGGAAGTCGGATCCGTCGAAGGTGAATCCATCGGCGAAATGCCAGGCGTCGGAGGTGGCGTTCGCACACGGGGCGACCGCGGTACCCGCCGGATGGATTGCTCGTTGTTCGACCGCCACGAACGAGGAATCCAATTCGACCACCGTCGACGCGTAGGACGAGTCGACGAGCGACCGAACGTCGACGGTGGTTTGGCTGCGCGCCTCGACGACGACCGTCGACTCGACCGCCTCCTCGTCGGCGGTCAATGCGGTGATCCTCCCGCGCACCACCACCTCGGTGGGATTCGACAGGACGATCTCGCCGGAGTACAGGCCGCTCCCACTGTCTCCGGCGGCGGAGGTGCCGCCACAGAACCACGAGGTGGTGATCGCCGATTCGTCACCCGGAATGACCGGCGTTCCCGTGGCTTCGGCGACGGAAAACGTCGGTGGCACCTCGGACGAACGTACGTCGTTGGACAGAACGAACGCCATGGCCACCATCGCCACGAGGACGATCGGGGTCAGTCGACGAGCGTTCACCTTCGAACCTCCAGATCGATCACCGGCGAGGTGTCCACGGCGACGTTCCCGTTACGAGCCGCGACACGTCGACGCAGGAAACGCGGTTGACATCGACCCAGCAGCAGAGCGGACCACGACGCGATCTGAACGAGCACCCAGAACAGACGCGAGAGCGGTCGATCGTGCGTGAGCGTGGCCACACCGGGCCGGTCGACCGTGGCCGACATCACCGAACCGAACGACGCGCCGAGATCCACCGCGCGACCGTCGACCGAGAGGGCCCAGTTGTCGTCCAACGGAACTCCGACGTGCACGGTGCCCGCCGGCACCGACGCCGACGCGGGCTTCCACGGGGACGAGAGCGACAGAGTGACCGACGCACCCGACATGTCGACCACGGCCAGAGCCTCGTCACCGCCCGAACCCGCCGCCCGCGAACCGGCTTCGGTGAGCACCGCCGTGGTGGGGATCACCTGCAGGTTCTCGAAGACC
>WLEG01000244.1 GCA_009704425.1 Actinomycetota bacterium
CCGAGCGTACGTACGCGCCCTGGGTCGACCTCGAGGCGCTCATGCGCGAACGTGGAATCCCGTTGTTCTCGGTCGACACGCATCGTTCGGCCGACGAGTTCGACATCCTGGCCTTCAACCTGTCGGCCGAGCTCGTGTACACGAACGTGCTGAACATGGTCGACCTGGCCGGAAGCCCGGTGCGGGCCGCCGAGCGACGACCGACCGACCCGCTCGTCATCATCGGTGGACACGCCGCATTCAACCCCGAGCCCATGGCGGACTTCATCGACTGCGCTGTTCTGGGCGAGGGTGAAGAGGTCATCGGCGAGATCACCGAGGTCGTGCGCGAGTGGAAGGCGTCCGGTCGCACCGAGGGCTCGCGCCAGGCGGTGTTGCGAGAACTGGCAAAGATCCCCGGCGTGTACGTGCCCTCCATGTACGAGGTGGCGTACGACGGTGATCGGGTGCGGGGTATCACTCCCGCGTACCCCGACGTGCCCGAACTGGTCACGAAGCGCACGGTCTCCGACCTCGGCCAATGGCAGTACCCCAAGAGTCCGTTGGCACCGCTCACCGAGGTGGTCCACGACCGCTTGGCCGTCGAGGTCTTCCGTGGCTGCACCCGTGGCTGTCGGTTCTGCCAGGCCGGCATGATCACGCGACCCGTGCGTGAGCGCCCCGCCGAGCAGGTGCGCACCATGATCACCGAGGGCCTGAAGCGAACGGGCTACAACGAGGTCAGCCTGACGTCGTTGTCCACCGCCGACTTCAGCGGCATCGAATCCGTGGTCACGTCCGTGGTTCCCGATCCGACCGCGTGCGGCGCACCGACGGTCAGCCTTCCGTCGCTTCGTGTGGACGCGTTCACCGTCGGTCTGGCGGCGAAAGTGGCCAGCGGTCGACGCAGCGGTCTGACCTTCGCACCCGAGGCGGGCACGTGGCGCTTGCGCACCGTGATCAACAAGCTCATCACCGAGGAGGATCTGTACGGCGCCGTCGAGTCGGCGTTCTCGTCGGGTTGGTCGCGCATGAAGTTGTACTTCCTCACCGGCCTCCCCACCGAGACCGACGTCGACACCGAGGGCATCGTCGACCTGGCCGCGGGGTGCGTGTCGATCGGCAAGAAGTACACGAACCGCGCCAGTGTCACGGTGAGCATCGGCGGCTTCGTTCCCAAGGCGCACACGCCGTTCCAATGGTTCGGTCAGAACGGTGTTCCGGAGTTGCGTCGCAAGATCGGTCTGGTGCGCGAGGCGGCCGGACGGGCCAAGGGTGTGCAGGTGAAGTGGCACGACCCGGCGGCGACGTTGGCCGAGGGCATCGCCAGCCGCGGTGATCGTCGCGTCGGTGCGGTGATCGAGCGTGTGTGGCGCGAGGGCGGTGTCTTCCAGGAATGGTCCGAGTTCTTCGTGCTCGACCGTTGGCTCGACGCCATGGCCGCCGAGGGTCTGTCTCCCGACTGGTTCGTCACGCGGCACCGCGACGAGAACGAGGTGTTCCCGTGGCACCATCTCTCGGCCGGTCTGCATCACGATTTCTTGTGGCAGGACTGGCGTTCGGCACTGGCCGAAGCCGGCCTCGAGGACTGCCGGTGGACCCCGTGCTACGACTGCGGAGTGTGCACCGGCGACGGTCTGGAACACATCGTGGCCTCACCGGTGGCCCCGGCGGGCGGCAGTCAGGGAACCGGTCAGAATCTGGCTCTGGGCGGCTCGGTGCCCATCAGTTTGCGACCCAAGTCGATGGTGGTCTCGTGAAGGCCCGCATCAGTTACGCGAAGTTGGGCAAGATCCGTTTCACGGGTCATCGCGACGTGGCACGCATCTGGGAACGCACTTTGCGCAAGGCCGAGATTCCCGTGGCCATGTCGACGGGGTTCACGCCACGCATCAAGATGGCCTTCGGACTGGCTCTGCCCACCGGTGCGGAGTCCCTGGTCGAACTGCTCGACGTCACCTTCGCCGAGGATTCCGGTCTGGGCGTGGACGACCTCGACGAGGTCGCCCGTCGTCTCGACGACAGCCTTCCCGTGGGCATGTCGGTGACCGGTGTGCGGGAGTGCGCCGCGTCAGAGGCCTCGCTACAAGAGGACGTGGTGGCCACCACGTGGCTGATGGCCGTCGACGCCCCCGATGTCGCGGCACGGATCGATCGTGTCAACGCCTCGACCGAGGTGTGGCTCGACCGCGAACGCAAGGGCGAGACCCGTCGGGACGACATCCGTTCCGGCATCCTGCATCTGGCGCTCATCTCGCCGGAGAATCGCGATGTTCTTCCGCCGCTGTGGTCGGGTGAGTCCCGCGGCGACCTGATCGAAGCAGTCCTCACCACCGCCGGCCGCGGAATTCGGCCAACCGAGTTAATCGAAGCCCTGGTGCCCGGAAGTGAGCCGTGGAACCACCTCACCCGGGTGCTCCGTATCAACCAATGGATTGAGCGGGAAGGAGAGCGCGTCGACGTGCTCACCGCCCGCCCTGCGCACCCGACGGTGTGCGCATGAGAAAGGAACAACACCATGTCCGACGTCCCCGAGACCCCCGACACGTCCAACACCTCCGACGCGCCGGAAACGCCCACGGCACCCGAGACACACGAGGCGACTGAATCCGAGGCCCCCGAGGCGGGTGCCCCCTCCGGTGGTGCCACGGCGGCGCGCAAGAAGCGTCGTCGGGGTTCGCGTGGTGGACGCAACCGTCCCCGGGCCAACGGCTCGGTCGCGACCGGTGAGTCGGCCGGCGACGCGGCGGACGACGAGTTCGACGATGATTTCGACGAGCAGGACGACGAGCAAGACGACGAGCAAGACGGCGGGCGAGACCTCCGGCAAGACGAAGGGGACGGAAACGTCCGGCCCGCGAACGTCGCGGTCGGAGAAGTCGCCTCCGGTGACACTGTCGAGTTGCCCGAACGCATGAGCGAGGGTCGTCCGTCTCCCGAGGCGGCGGCGCGCGCGGTGGTTCCGCGTCCCAAGATCGGCGACACCCGACCGGCCCCGCCGTCGGGTCCGGCGGTGACCATGCCCGGGGGTACCCGTGCCGGTGCTCCCGCATCGGGTCGCGGCAAGGGTTCCAAGGGTCCCAAGCAGTCGACGGGATCCGCCGCCACGTCGAGTCCGGCGACGACCCCGAACCCGGCGACCGGGGCGTCCGACGGGGCCGGGTCCAACGGGGCCGGGTCCGACGGGGGAGCGCGCAAGAAGCGTCGCCGCAACGGACGGGGTCGTGGTACGGGTTCCGACGAGCGTGGCGCGACTCGTTCCGCCGACGCCGACGTGGTCGAGCGTCGCCGCGGACGCGAGCGCAACGGCCGCCCCATCGGACGACACTTCATGTGCGTCCAGGTCCGACCCAATCTCACCCAGGTCGCGGTGTTGGAGGGGCGCAGTCTCATCGAGCACTACGTCAGCCGCCCCGCCGACGACGTGGCCCAGATCCACGGCAACATCTACGTGGGCAAGGTGCAGAACGTCCTTCCGGGTATGGAAGCGGCCTTCGTCGACATCGGCACGCCGAAGAACGCGGTGCTGTACCGCGGCGACGTGCAGTACGACGCCGAGGACATCGTCGACAGCCAGCCCCGCATCGAACAGATCCTGAAGGGCAAGCAACTCATCGTGTGTCAGGTCACCAAGAACCCCATCGGGGTGAAGGGTGCGCGCCTCACCCAGGAGGTGTCGTTGCCCGGAC
>WLEG01000245.1 GCA_009704425.1 Actinomycetota bacterium
GACTACCGGGTGGCGGTGGTGCTGCGCGACGTGATGGACCTGGAATACGACGAGATCGCCGAGATCCTCGGGATTCCCGGCGGAACCGTGCGGTCAAGGATCGCACGCGGTCGGGCGCGATTGGCCGAACTTCTCGGGAACCAGACCACCACCGACGAACGTCACAACCAGGGTCGAGACGCATGAACACTCCCGAGAACTCCGAACGAATCGACGACTGGGCCAGCCGGTTGATCGACGGTGACATCGTCCTCGACGACCTGTCACCGGACGTGCGTGATGCCGTGACGATTCGCGCGGAGCGGTTCCGGGTCGTCCGCGAGACACTCCTGCGATCACGCGTCGACGAGCCGACCACCACCGACGCGATCGTGGAACGGGTGCTGTCGACGACGCGTCGACGTGATCGAGTGCGGGTCTACGTCGGCGGTCTGGCGGCCGCGGCCGCGGTGGCCACCATCGTCGGTGTGGCCGTGTCGACGTCGGGACGCTCGGACGATTCGTCGGTGGCCGAGGATGTCGCGACGACGCCCGCCTCCGAGACACAGACCAAGGTCGCCTCCATGGATGCCGCATCGGCCACCGAGGCGCCCGCCGCCGAGTCCGTCTCCGGTGGTGCCGGTTCGGACATGTCGGCCGCGACGTACGCCGCTGGTGACGCGTGTCCCGACGACCTGCGTCCGACCATCGTTCCGGTGGCCACCATCGACGGCGAGGACGTGGAGATCCACTGGTCCGCCGCGCACGGAGTGGTCGTGTACCGCATCTCGGACTGTTCCGTCGTGCTCGCCACGACGCCCTAGCCCGGTTCATCGCTAGCCTCGCCGGCATGGCTGGCAATCCGCTCACCGATCCGAACTGGGCCTCCGACCTCACCGACACCATCGTCGAGACCATCGACAAGGTGCGTGATCGCACCACCAAGCCCATCGTGATGGTGGCCCGCGGACTGGTGTTCGGAATCCTCGTCGCGTTCCTCGGAATGATGGCGGTGGCGCTGCTGTTGATCGCCATCAGTCGTGGGCTCGTCAATCTTCTCGAGTGGCCCCTCGACCACGACACGTCGGTGTGGGTGTCGCATCTCGTTCTCGGTTCGATTTTCTGCCTGATCGGCACCATCTGCATGATCAAGCGTCACGGCAAGGAAGGCGTCTGATGTCGCAACATCATCGGGTCATCATCATCGGTTCGGGACCGGCCGGTCTCACCGCGGCCATCTACACCGCGCGCGCGAATCTCGCGCCGTTCGTGATCGAGGGCGAACCGTCGAGCACGTCCGATCAGCCCGGTGGACAATTGATGCTCACCACCGACGTGGAGAACTTCCCTGGTTTCCCCGAGGGAATCATGGGACCCGAATTGATGATGCGCTTCCGCGATCAGGCGGCCAAGTTCGGCGCCACGTTCCTCACCGCCAAGGCCACCAAGGTGGAGTTCGGTGAGAGGCCGTTGAAGGTGCACGTGCGCGACGAGGTCTTCACCGCTGATTCGGTGATCGTTTCCACGGGTGCTCAGAGCCTGATGTTGGGTCTGCAGGACGAGGAGCGACTCATCGGTCACGGGTTGTCCACCTGCGCCACCTGCGACGGATTCTTCTTCCGTGGCAAGGAAATCGCCGTGGTGGGCGGAGGCGACTCGGCCATCGAGGAGGCGTCGTTCCTCACGAAGTTCGCCAGCAAGGTCACGTTGATCCACCGACGCGATTCGTTCCGGGCCAGCAAGATCATGCAGGAGCGCGCGTTGAGCAATCCCAAGATCGAGGTGCGTTGGAACACCGCGGTGTCCGAGATCATCGGCGACGAACAACTTCAGGGCGTGAAGTTGCTGGACACGGTCACCGGCGCGCAGAGCACGCTCGACATCGCCGGCTTGTTCATCGCCATCGGACATCGCCCGAACACCGACGTCTTCAAGGGCGTTCTCGACATGGAGGATTCGGGGTACCTCATCACCCGACCGGACTCCACGTACACCAACATTCCCGGCGTGTTCGCGTGCGGTGACGTGAAGGATCACACCTACCGTCAGGCGATCACCGCCGCGGGTTCGGGTTGCATGGCGGCCATCGACGCCGAACGTTGGTTGGAACAGCAGCACTGACAGCGCTGCGTTACTATGGCCGCATGGCCGATGGAATCGTCACACTCACTTCCGGAACCTTCGACGAGACCGTGAACTCGTCGACCACACCCGTGGTCGTCGACTTCTGGGCGGAGTGGTGCGGACCCTGCAAGATGATCGCCCCGATCCTGGGCGAGATCGCGGCCGAGAAGGCGGGTCAGGTCACCATCGCCAAGCTGAACGTCGATGATCACGGAGACATCGCTCAGAGATACGGCGTCATGAGCATCCCCACGCTGTTGGTGTTCCACAACGGTGAGTTGAAGAAGCGCATGGTGGGGGCCAAGGGCAAGGGTCAACTGTTGGCCGACCTGGAGGAATTCCTCGGCTGATGGCCCTGTCGCCCGAGGACACGGGCGAGGCCGTTCGACAGCTGCAACGTCGCCTCGGTGCCGCCGGATATCTGTCCGACGCTGGGGTGATTCCCGGGGTGTACTGCGCCGGAACCCGTCAGGCGATCGCCGACTTCCAGCTCGATCGTGGTCTGGCCGTCACCGGTTTGTGCGACGAGGGAACCTGGACCACCCTCATCGAGGCGTGGTGGAGCCTGGGGGATCGCCCTCTCATGTTGCGCTCACCGAACCTTCGCGGTGATGACGTCGCCGAGTTGCAGCGAATTCTGTCGCGCCTCGGCTTCGACGTCGGACGCATCGACGGCATCTTCGGTTCACTCGCCGCCCGCGCGATGCGACAGTTCCAGGAGAACGCCGGTCTGGACATCGACGGTGTGTGCACGGCCGAGACCGTCACGGTTCTGCGTCGCCTCTCGAAGATGACCGGCGACGGACCCGGCATCGCCGCCGTACGCGACACCGAACACGCCCGTGCCGGCCAACCGCTGGCTGGCCGACGGGTGGCGTTGGGGTCGTTCGGAGGTTTGACCAGCGTGTTGGAGGTGTTGAGCACACTTCTTCGCGAGCATGGGGCCATGCTGATCGAGACGGTCGACGACGAGGCGGCTCAACAGGGGGCCACGGCCAATCTGTTCGGGGCCGATGTGTACGTGGGCGTGGAGGCCACCGACGAGCCGCAATCCCGGGTGGCCTACTACGCGGTGCCGGCGTTCGAGTCCGCGGGCGGGCGGGCCTTGGCGCATCTCGTCGAGCGACACATGCGTGACGTGGTTCCACGAATGACCGTTCACGGGATGCGACTGCCGATCCTGCGCGAAACGAAGATGCCGGCGGTTCTGGTGACCCTGGGTCCGACCGAGGTCATGGTGGGGCGGAGCCAACGGATCGCCGATGCCCTCTTCCTGGCATTGACAGCCTGGGCACCGTAAACCCGACCTGTTCCCGACGTTCGACTTAGTTATCCACAGGTTTGTGCACAGACTGTGCAGAACCTTCGTGTACAGGTTGAGGGTTTCTTGACCCTCACTCGTCGGCGTCGACGTCGCCCGCACCCATCATGAGCAGGTAGATCCGCTCCAAGTCTTCCAGTCCGGCGAAGGTGATGGTGACCGAACCCTTCTTGTTCAGTCCGGCCATCTTCACCTCCACCTTGGTTCCCAGGTAGTCGGAGAATCGTTGCTCC
>WLEG01000246.1 GCA_009704425.1 Actinomycetota bacterium
GCCGTGGGGGTCTTGTGGCTCTCGTGAGCCACCTCGTCCGCCACGTGCACGTCGATCTGGTGTCCGATTCCGGTGAACACCGGCAACGGCGAGTCGGCGATGGCCATCGCGATGAGTTCGGAGTCGAAGGTGGCCAGATCGGTCTTGCTACCGCCACCGCGGATGACGACGATCACGTCGATGTCGTCCCGTCGCCCGAACGCGCGGATGGCCGACGACACCTCGGCGGGGGCGGTGTCGCCCTGCACGGTGACGTTGGCGATCTTGATGTCGAAGCCGAGACCGGACTCCTCGATCTGTTGCAGGAAATCGGTGATTCCCGCGGTTCCCTTGCTGCCCACGATGCCGAGTCGCAACGGCACCGGGTTCAGTTCGACCTCGCGGTTGCGCCCGTAGGCACCGGTCTCTTTCAGTCGTCGAATCAGTTCCTCGCGCTGGAGCGCGATGTCGCCCAGGGTGTAGTTGGGGTCGATACCCCGCATGATGAGCGAGAGCTTGCCGAAGCCGCCGTAGTAGTCGAGGTTTCCGAAGATGCGGATCTTGAGACCGTTGGCCAAGTCGAGCCCGCTCTTCACGAGCGTGGGTCGCAGCTTCTTCATCTCCGTGCCCCACAGGTTCACGCTCACCTGCACCTTGCGACCTCGACCGTCGACGTCGACCAGGTTGAAGTACGTGTGGGGGTTCTTGAAGTTCAGGCCCGACACCTCGCCCCACACCCACAGACCCTCGTCGAAGTGATCGGCCAGCACCTCGTTGATCTCGTCGGCCAGCTCGGCGATGGAGAAGGTGCGCACCCCACCGGGACCGTCGATGTCCTCGTCGGCGAACACGTCGTCGAAATCGTCGAGTTCGTCGATGTCGTCGTCGCTCATGGTCCCTCGATTCTGCCTCAACGCCGACAACGCCGCGCGCCGCGCCGTCACACTAAGTTGTGCGCGTGACCGGCACCCTCGTCATCCTCCGCCACGGCGAGAGCACGTGGAATCAACAGAATCTCTTCACCGGATGGCACGACGTGCCCCTGTCCGAGAAGGGGCAGGCCGAGGCCGCCCAAGCCGGAGCCACCATGGCCGAGGCCGGGTTGTTCTTCGACGTGGCCCACACGTCGTTGCTCACCCGGGCCGTGATGACCTGCCATCTGGCGTTGAACGGCATGGGTCAGGTGTGGCTGCCCGTCCAGCGTTCGTGGCGTCTGAACGAACGGCACTACGGCGCGCTGCAGGGCCTCGACAAGAAGGCCACCACCGAGCTTCATGGCGCGGAGCAGACCAAGTTGTGGCGTCGCAGTTTCGACGTTCCGCCGCCGCCCGTGGGCACCGACAGCCCCGAGCATCCGGTGAACGACCGCCGCTACCGCCTGCTGGATCCGGCGGTCCTGCCGGCCGCCGAGTGCCTGAAGGACGTGGTGACACGGGTGTTGCCGTATTGGAACGACGCCATCGTTCCCCAATTACGCGACGAACTGACCGTGCTGGTCACGGCCCACGGAAACAGCCTGCGAGCGCTCGTCATGCACCTCGAGGGCATCTCCGAGGACGACATCGCCGAGCTGAACATCCCGACGGGGGCACCGCGTCGTTACACCTTCGATGGTGCGATGCGGGTGACCTCGGCCGAGTATCTCGGGGACGCCGCCGCCGTGGCCGCGGCCGCCGAAGCGGTCTCGAAGCAAGCCGGGGCCTGAGACCCGACCCCGGGCCCGGGTGTGTCGTCCGGCTCAGGGGGGTGCCCGTCGGCTCAGACCCGTGACGACCGGGACAATCTCGGTGGTTCTCACATGTTCACGAGCGTTATAGGGTTCGGTCCATGGCAAGCAAAAAGACTTATTTGGAGAGCCTCCGTCGCGTTTCGCTGTTCTCCTCCTGCTCCACCAAGGATCTGGAGAAGATCGCCAAGGCCGGCGACGAGGTCACATTGGCCGCGGGAACCGTCATCGTGGATCAGGGTCAGACCGGCCGCGAGGCGTTCGTCATCATCAGTGGCTCGGCCACGGTGAAGCGCAACGGCAAGAAGGTCGCCACCTTGGGCGCCGGGTCCGTCGTGGGCGAGCTCTCGCTCTTGGACCATGGTCCCCGCACCGCGACCGTCGTCGCCGAGACCGAGTGCACCATGCTGGTCATCAGCCAGCGTCAGTTCCTCGCCGTGATCGACGCCATTCCGGCGATTTCGCACAAGCTCCTGGCCACCTTGGCCGGTCGCATCCGCGAACTCGATCGCCAGTACTTCGGCTGAACCCCGACTGGTTGGGTCGAGGGTTCGCCCCGTCACCAACTTGCCAGTAGCGTTCCCCCTGCATGGGAACGCACGCTGAGACTCCGGCCGCACCTTCGGGTTCGCGGCGCCTGAAGCCCTACCAACTCTCGATCGCCATCGGTTCTTTCATGGCGGTGTTCATCGTGGTGTCGGGCGTGTTGCCCCTCATCACCGGATGGAAGAGTGACTCTCCCATCCACCGCGAGGTGTTCGGTGGAATCCCCGGCCCGCTGAAGCTGGCCTTCTACACGGTCATCCCCGTCTTCGTGCTGTGGGGATCGTTGCGTTTCGCCGATCGCATCCGCAACTGGGAGCGCGGTGCACCCGATCGCCGTCGCACCACCGCGTCCAACGCGAAGCGTCGCCTCGCCGACTTCCGCGCCGGTGTGTACATGCGCACCTTGTTGCGCGATTCGGCCGCCGGCCTCATGCACTCGTTGATCTACTTCGGCTTCCTCATTTTGCTCGGTGTCACCACGGTGCTCGAGCTCGATCACCAGTTGCCCGAGAGTCTGAAGTTCCTCCACGGCGACGTGTACCGCGGCTACGTGTTCGTGGGTGACTTCGCCGGTCTGATGTTCACCGGTGGTGTCATCTGGGCCATCGTGCGCCGTTACGTCCAGCGTCCGTATCGCATCCGCATAAAGTCGAAGCCCGAACACGCCGTCATTCTCGTCACGCTTCTCGCGATCGGCCTCACCGGTTTCGGCGCCGAGATGTTCCGCATCGCCGAGTCCGCCGCCAGTGGAAAGAACATGGATCACGAGAAGTGGTCGTTCGTCGGGTATCCACTGGCCCAAACGGTCGATGGTCTGGCGCCGCGCACGCTGGAGCTGTGGCACCAGGGTTGGTGGATCGCGCACGTGCTGACGTTCGTGGTGTTCCTCGCCATCCTGCCCATCACCATGTTGCGTCACATCTTCACGTCGCCCTTGAACATGTACCTGAAGGACCGTGATCGTCCCAAGGGCGCCATGAAGGCCATGCCGAACCTCACCGAGACGTCGCTGGAATCGTTCGGCGCCGCCGTGGTGGAGGACTTCACCTGGAAGCAACTGCTCGACACCGACGCCTGCACCATGTGCGGTCGTTGCACCAGCGTGTGCCCGGCCCATGCCACGGGCAAGCCGCTCGACCCGCGTGAGATCGTCCTGAAGACCGGTGAAGTGATGGCGGCCACCGCCGCGCACGCACCCGGTGGCAAGGTGTCGCCTCCGCTGGGCACCGACCCCGAGATCACCATCGGCGCCAACTCGTTGTTCGAGCGCATCACCGCCGAGGAAGTCTGGAGCTGCACGTCGTGCAAGGCCTGCGACGAGATCTGCCCCGTGAACATCGAGATCCTCGACAAGATCCTCGACATGCGCCGTTACCTCTCGC
>WLEG01000247.1 GCA_009704425.1 Actinomycetota bacterium
CACGCTCACGGCGGATACCACGCTGTTCGCCCAGTGGACGGTCAACAACTACATCATCACCTACGACGACAACGTGGCGAATGAGACGATCACGGTTCCGGCGACGCAGACGGCTGCTTTCAATTCGTCCGTGACGGTTGGTGCGGCGCCCACCCGGACGGGTCACACGTTCGCCGGTTGGAACACGGCGGCCAACGGGACGGGAACCGCTCTGTCGGCGGGTGCGAGTTACACCGTGACCGCGACATCACCAACGCTTTTCGCGCAGTGGACGACGAACAGCTACACGGTCTCGTACAACGCCAACGGGGGCACCGGTGCGCCGACCACGTCGACGGTGCAATTCGGTTCCACTGCCACGGTCGCGGCAGCGGCGTCGAATCCGTCGCGGACGGGTCACACGTTCGCGTCTTGGACCACCAATGCGGATGGAACCGGTTCTTCGTACGCCCCGTCGGCCACGTTCACCATGGGTGCGGCCAACGTGACCCTCTTCGCGAAGTGGACGGTGAACAACTACACCGTCAGCTACGACGACAACGTGATCCCGGCCGTCATCACGGTGCCGTCCACGCAAAGCGCGGCGTACGCGGGTTCGGTGACCGTCGGCGCGGCGCCCACGCGGACGGGTTTCACGTTCGCGGGTTGGAACACGGCCGCCAACGGAACCGGAACCTCGTACTCGGCGGGGGCCAATCTCACCATTCCCGCGTCCAACACGGTTCTGTACGCGCAATGGAACGTCAATTCCTACAACGTGTCGTACAACCTGAACGGTGGTTCGGGCACGGCTCCCGTCGCTCAGTCGGCCGACTTCGACACCTCGATCACCGCGGCCAGCACCTCATCGACGCGCACGGGCTTCACGTTCGCGGGTTGGAACACGGCGGCCGACGGCACCGGTAGTGCGGTCGCGGCGGGAGTTGCGTACACGATCCCGGCCGCCAACTCCACGTTGTTCGCGCAATGGACCGCCAACCAGTACACGATCTCGTTCGCGGCCAACGACGACGTGGCCAATGCGGCGACCGGCCTACCGGGCAACCTCACCGGGCGCACCTATCAGCAGAACGTCACGCTTCCGTCCACCTCACCGACGCGCCCCAATTACGTCTTCTCGGGCTGGAACACCTCGGCCGCGGGAACGGGCGTCTCGTACGCGGTCGGTGGCGCGTACGTGATGCCGAACAACAACGTCACGTTGCACGCCCAATGGACGCCGGCCAGTTTCGGTGTGGTGTACAACGCGAACGGCGGCATCACGCCGCCGGCACCGACCAACAACGATTTCGGCTCCACGGTCACCGTGTCCACCACCCGACCCACGCGAACAGGCCACACCTTCCGGTGGTGGACCACCACTGCCGACGGAACCGGCACCACCTATCGCAATCCGGCACTGGGCTCCACCGTGTCGACCTTCACCATGCCCGGTTCGCAGGTGACCCTGTTCGCGCAGTGGGAAGTGAACTCCTACAACCTCACCTACGACGCGAACCTGGGTTCGAACGCTCCGTCGGGACAGAGCATCGCTTTCAACGCCACCGCGACCGCGTCGGTGTCGGCTCCGACGCGCGCGGGCTATCAGTTCAACGGCTGGAACACCATCGCCGATGGCAGTGGAGTGACCTACGCCGCCGGAGGAACGTTCTCCATGCCGGCGGCGAACGTGACGCTGTACGCACAGTGGCAGGCCATCACCTACACCGTCGCGTACAACACCAACGGTGGTGACGGGGCCGCACCGTCGGCACAGTCGGCGACCACCGACTCGTCGGTGACCGTGTCGTCGACCATTCCCACCCGCGCCGGTTACGACTTCGCGGGATGGAACACCCAGGCGGGCGGATTCGGTACGCCGCGCACGCCGGGCGGAACCTTCGTCATGCCGGCGTCCAACGTCACTCTGTTCGCCCAGTGGAACGCTCAGACGTTGTCGATCTCGTACAACGGCAACGGCGGAACCGGAATCCCCACGGGTCAGTCCGGTCTCGTCGATTCATCGGTGACGATCTCGGCAACCACACCCACGCGAACCGGTCACACGTTCGCGGGATGGAACACCGCCGCGAACGGAACCGGCACCGCGCGGACGTCCGGATCGACGTTCGTCATGCCCACCGCGGCGTTCGTCTTGTACGCGCAGTGGCAGGCGATCAGCTATTCGGTGTCGTACGAGGCGAACAACGGAACGGGAGCCCCGTCGGCTTCGAGTCACACCTACCTCGACACGGTCACGCTGTCGGCGACCGTTCCCACTCGCATCGGCTACTGGTTCAACGGGTGGAACTCGGCGTCCGACGGGTCCGGAATGGCGCACACTTCCGGCGGCAATCTCACGATGCCCGCGGCGAACGTGACGCTCTACGCCCAGTGGGTGGCCGATCTGTACCGCGTCGTCTACAACGCCAACGGTGGCGAGGACGCTCCCGCCGAGCAGGTGCTGGCCACCGATTCGTCCGTGTCGGTGTCGTCCCAGGTTCCCACTCGTGAGGGCCACGAGTTCCGGCATTGGACGACCACACAGAACGGCACCGGCTCCACCTACACCAACCCGGCCACCGGTTCGGCCGTCGACAACTTCACCATGCCCCCGAGCAACACCACCCTTTTCGCCCAATGGTCGATGTCGTCGTACGTGCTCTCGTACGACGCGAACCTCGGAGCCGGCGCACCGTCGGGTGGCGCCACGCAGTTCGGAACCTCCGTGACCGTTTCGTCGACCGTTCCCACGCGGACAGGTCACTCGTTCACGGGTTGGAACACCGCGGCCAACGGCAGTGGCGTCTCGTACGTGGCTGGCAACACCTTGTCGATGCCGGCCAACCCGGTCACGTTGTACGCACAATGGTCGGCCAAGACCTACTCGATCACCTACTTCGCCAACGGTGGCTCGTCCGCTCCGGTCGCGCAGTCGGTGACGTACGGATCGACGACGTCCGTCTCGGTCACTCCCGCCACCCGGTCCGGCTACACCTTCACAGGTTGGAACACCCAGGCGAACGGTCAGGGCGTTGCGCGCTCGTCGGGTGGCAGTCTGGTGATGCCGGACTCCAACGTGGATCTGTACGCCCAATGGTCCGCCCAGACGTTCGACGTGTCGTTCGATGCCAACGGCGGAACGAGCGCTCCATCGACGGTGTCGGGCGCGACGGATTCATCGGTCACCCTCCCGGTGAGCATTCCCACGCGTGTCGGCTTCGACTTCGTGGGCTGGAACACGTTGCAGGCCGGAACGGGGACCGGGTACCAAGCAGGCTCGTCCCTGGTGATGCCGCCCAACAACATGGTCTTGTGGGCCCAGTGGCAACCACGCACCTACGTTTTGTCCTACGACATGAACGGCGGAACCACCAACCCGCCCATCGGGGCCCTCGCCTCCACGTCCTCGTCGGTTCAAGCGGCTGTCTCGACACCGATTCGGCTCGGCTACACGTTCACGGGTTGGAACACCCAGGCGAACGGTCAGGGAATCGCGGCGTCATCGGGGGCCAGCTTCAGCATGCCTCCGAACGACACCACGCTCTATGCACAGTGGGCCGCACAGACGTTCACCGTGACGTACGACGCCAACGGCGGTAGTGGTGGACCAAGTCAGCAGAATGCGACCACGGATTCGTCGGTGACG
>WLEG01000248.1 GCA_009704425.1 Actinomycetota bacterium
CTGCAGCAAGAGACCCTTCAGGTATTCGCTCTCGGGATACGACAACAACACCGGGTGATCCACGGGTTGACCCAGTCGCTGGACGATGCTGAGCGATCGCTTGGCATCCAACGCGGCACCGGCCACGATCTTCTGGAACAGGTCGATGCTCACCGCGCCCGAACACGAGAACGTCAGCAGTCGACCGCCGGGAGCCAGAAGTTTCGCGCCCAACAGGTTGACGTCCTTGTAGGCACGGGATGCCCGATCGAGGTTCTTCTGGGTGGGGGCGAACTTGGGCGGGTCCAGGATGATCAGGTCGAACTCGGCACGACGATCGCGCATGCGTCGCAACTGCTCGCCGGCGTCGCCGACGATCAACTCTCCGGGATCGGTGTCGTTGAGTCGGGCGTTCAGCCGGGTCAGCTCCAACGACGGCGCGGAGGAGTCGATGGTGGTCACGCTCTCGGCACCGCTGCGATTGGCGATCACACTGAACGAACCGGTGTATCCGAACACGTTCAATACCCGTGCCCCGACGGCCAGCTGCGGGATCAGCGTGCGCGCGTTGCGTTGGTCGATGTAGAAGCCGGTCTTGTGTCCGCTCTCCACGTCGACGGCGAAGGTGAATCCGTTCTCGCGGGCGAACACTTCTGCTGGCAACGTTCCCCGCGCCACACCCACGCGCTCGTCCAGACCTTCGCGCGTGCGGTCGTCACCGTCGGAGCGCTCGTACACGCAGTTCACGCCCGGGAGCGCGAACAACAGGTCGGCCACCACGTCGCGCCACTTCTCGACGCCCACCGCGGTGATCTGCATCACCACCACGTCGCCGTAACGATCGACCACCAGCCCGGGCAAACCATCGGCGTCACCGAACACCAAACGGGCGGTGGATTCGAGGCCGGGGTACCACTCGCGGCGTTCGACCGAGGTGGTGACGAGATTGCCCACGAAGGATTCATCGACGACGGTGGTGGGGTCGAACGACCACATGCGGGCGCGAATGGTGGAGAACGGACTATATGACGCCACGCCCAGCTCGTCACCCGAGGCCGACACCACCAGCACGGTGTCGCCCGGTTGCGGATCGTTGGTGACGTGACTGACGCTGCCACTCATCACCCACGGATGACGCCGCTTCACGGGACCTTCGCGGTCGGCTTTCAAATACAGAGTCGACGTGGGGCGTGAAGTCATTCCGACACGGTACGCCCCTCGAGCGGTCTTGAGGCGTTCTTGACGTTCCCGGTATCAAGGTCATCGTGTCGGGTCCGATACCTCTGCGCGAGTCGGACGACCGGCTCGTCCGTCAGCACGAAGGGAAACCAGCATGAACACATCAACGAACCGCACGGCCGGTCGGAGAGACAAGGGTTTCACCCTCGTCGAGCTTCTGATCGTCGTCGTCATCCTCGGCATCCTCGCCACCGTCACGGTGTTCGCCGTTCGCGGCATCACCGACAAGGGCCAGGAGAGCGCGTGCGACACCGACAAGCGCGTGATGGAAGTGGCCGTCGAGACGTGGTACGCCGACGAGTCGGCCGCCACCGACGGTGATCCGACCGAGGCCGGTCTGGTGGCCGCGCAGTTCTTGCGCAGCGAGTCCACGTTGTACGACGTGGGAACCGCAGGCGCCGTGAACCCGCAAGCCGGTGGGGCCTGCGTCGCCTGATTCACCTCCTCGCGATCTGGGTCGCCAAAGTGTCGGTTTCCGACCTTCATGGCGACCCAGATCGTGAGATCGCAACCGAACGAGGGCCGGTCCGCGAGGGCCGGCCCTTTCTGCGTGTCCGGGATGCGAACCGCGTGACGTGATCTGGGTACGCGAGAGTGCCGAAAACCGGCGCTTTTCAGACCGAGATCGCCGGGGTGGTGGCGCGTTGGGTGGCGATCTGGGCCACCACTTCTCGGGGGTAGGCGCTCATCTGGGCGGCCTCGTCGGGCGTCAGGTGTCCCTCGATCACCAGCCGGGCCAGATCCATCTCCAGGGTCTGCATGCCCTCGGCCTGCCCGGTGCCGATCACGTTGCGCAACTGTCGCGTCTTTCCCTCGCGCAACAGGTTGCGCACGGCGTCGTTGGCCACCAGTGCCTCGTACGCCGCCACGCGTCCACCCAGCTGCGAGGCGATCAAGCGTTGGCTGATCACACCTTGCAACGAGCCCGCCAGCTGAATCTGGATCTGGTCACGACGGTCGGCGGGGAACACGTCCACGATGCGGTCGAGCGCCTGTGACGCGTCGTTGGTGTGCAGTGTTGCGAACACCAGGTGGCCGGTCTCGGCCAGCGTCAACGTGATCGCGATCGACTCCAGGTCGCGCATCTCGCCCAGCAGGATCACGTCGGGATCCTCGCGCAGCGCCGAACGCAAGCCGTCCTCGAAGCTGTTCACGTCGGTACCCACCTCGCGCTGGTTCACGATGGCGCGTTTGTGCGTGTGCACGAACTCCACCGGATCCTCGATGGTGAGGATGTGGCACGGACGCTCCTCGTTGATGCGGTCGATCATGGCCGCCAGCGTGGTGCTCTTGCCCGAACCCGTTGGGCCGACCACCAGAACCAACCCGTACGGGGCGTTCAACAATTGGGAGCACGCGGACGGAGCCTTCAATTCCTCCAGCGAACGAACGCGATCGGGAACCACCCGCAGTGCCAACGCGGGAAATCCCCGCTGGCGAAAGGCGTTGGCGCGGAACCGGCCCACTCCGGTCAGACCGAACGAGAAGTCGACCTGACGACTGTGGTCGTACTCGGCCGCCTTCACGGGGTCGAGGAGGCTGAACACCATGCGTTCGAGATCGCCCGGCGACAGATCGTCGTGGCCCTCGATCGGGATCAGGTTGCCGCTTCGACGAACGGTGGGCGGACGTCCGACGGTGAGATGGAGATCGGAGGCACCTCCGTCGACGGTGAGACGCAACAGCGTCGCCAACTCGGTGTCGATCGTGGGGGTCATGCAGGAAGACATCGGTAGTGTCCTTGTGTGGTGAGAGAAGTGATTCGTCGATGATCGTCGCGATCGCCGTGGTGGCCGGACTCCTGATCGGTTCGTTCCTGACCGTGGTCATCGATCGCGTTCCGCGCGGTGCGTCGATCGTGGCACCGGGTTCGGCGTGCGGTGGCTGTCACCGACAGTTGGGGCCCGTCGATCTGGTGCCCGTTCTCAGCTGGTTGTTCCTGCGCGGCAGGTGTCGTCGTTGTGGCGCGACCATCGGAGTGGAGTCGGTTCTGGTGGAGATCGTGACCGCCGCCCTGTTCACCGCCATGATGGTTCACTTCGAGCGACCGGTCGTGGGCGCGGCTCATTGCGTGTTGGTGGCCGGCCTGGTGGCCCTTACGGCCGTCGATCTGCGCACGAAACGGCTGCCCCGCGAGATCACGTACACCACCATCGTGATCGGAGCACCGTTGCTGACGATCGCCGCCTTCGTGGTGGACGAACCCCGACGCATCGCCACCGCACTGTTGGGTGCGGTCATCGCCACCGCGGTCATGGGCGCGCTCTACACGATCAGTCGAGGCGGCCTGGGCGACGGCGACGTGCGACTCAGCCCGCTTCTCGGTCTGTACCTCGGATGGTCCAATCCCGGTCTGGCCCTGGTGGGTCTGTTCTACGGCTTCATCATCGGGTCGGTCGTC
>WLEG01000249.1 GCA_009704425.1 Actinomycetota bacterium
CTCGAGGGTCGTTCCGACATCGGTGGCACCTGGGACCTCTTCCGATACCCGGGTGTTCGCAGCGACAGTGACATGCACACTCTCGGATTCAGCTTCAAGCCCTGGACCGAGGCCAAGTCGATCGCCGACGGGCCGTCGATCATGAAGTACCTCCGTGAGACGGTGGCCGAGAACGGCATCGACCGCCACATCCGATTCGACCACTGGGTCACCAACGCATCGTGGGACACGGCCACGTCACGCTGGACCGTCACCGCCACTGACAAGAGCAACGACCGTTCGGTCACCCTCACCTGCAACTTCCTCTTCATGTGCTCGGGCTACTACTCGTACAAGGAGGGGTTCACCCCCGAATTCGCGGGTCGGGAGAACTTCCGGGGCACCATCGTTCATCCGCAGAAGTGGCCCGAAAAACTCGACTACTCCGACAAGAAAGTCGTGGTCATCGGATCCGGTGCCACCGCCGTCACCATCGTGCCGGCCATGGCCACCACTGCGGCGCACGTGACGATGCTTCAGCGTTCGCCCACGTATCTGGTGTCGCGACCCGACCACGATGCGGTCGCCGACACGTTGCGCAAGTTCCTGCCGGCGAAGACGGCGTATGCCATCACCCGCGCGAAGAACATCCTTTTCAGCAAGTACTTCTACGATCGGTCCCGCACCCAACCCGAGAAGGTGAAGCAGTTGGTCGTGGGTGGTGTTCGCAAGGCCCTCGGTCCCGACTACGACGTCGCCAAGCACTTCACGCCCTCGTACAACCCGTGGGATCAGCGCATGTGCCTGGTGCCGAACGGTGATTTCTTCAACGCCATCAACAGCGGCAAGGCCAGCGTGGTCACCGATCGCATCGATCGTTTCGTGGAGAACGGCATCCGTTTGGAGTCGGGCGAGGTGCTCGAGGCCGATGTCATCATCACCGCCACCGGCCTCAACCTCGTCACCCTCGGCGAGATGTCGGTCGAGGTGGACGGACACGAGGTCGATTTCGCGAACACCTGGACATACAAGGGCTTGGCGTATTCCGACGTACCCAATTTGGTGTCGACGTTCGGGTACATCAACGCGTCGTGGACCCTGCGCGCCGACGTGGTGAGTAAGTACGTCTGCCGTTTGCTGAATCACATGAAGGCCACCGGCACGCAGCAGGCCACGCCCCGACTCCGGCCACAGGACGCCAACATGCCCGCGCGACCCTGGATCGACGACTTCTCGGCCGGATACATGCTGCGCGTGATGCATCTCATGCCCAAGCAGGGTGATCACGAACCGTGGATCAACCCGCAGCTCATCGCGCGCGACAAGCAGATCATCGTGAAGGCGCCCATCGACGACGGCGCCATGCAGTTCACCAAGACTCCGGCCCTGGTGTGAGTCGTTTAGCGGTCCCACTGGTTATGGTCGAACGATGATCTCCAATGGAATGAGCAAGACGAGAGTTCTGGTCGCGCTGTTGACTCTCGCGATGGGCGTTGGTCCCGTGGCGTCGACGGGCGTGATGGCGACGTCATCCACGACGAATGCGTGTCGTGTCGTGAACTTCTCGACGGAGCCTCTCGCTCAAGCGCAAAAAGCGGTGATTGCATGCGCGGATTGGTTGATGAAGACGGAGTTCAGACGGACGCCGAATCTTCAGTGCGTACCTTTCGCCGAGCGATTGTGGAAGTCGATCACGCCGCCGGGACGTTCCGTGAAGGGGAAGTTCGAGAATTGTGCTGGCCGCCGATTCACACAGATCAAGAATCAAGGCAAGCCCGTCTTTGGTCAGCCTCCGGCCGGCGAGGTTGGTCTTCCTTATTTGGTGTGGTGGTCGGACCCGCAGGTGGCCAGCGGGTGTGGGCACGTGGCCGTGTACATCGGTGGTGGAAGATTCCTCGACAATAGGTACCTCTCGGACAATCAGGGGAAGCCGTGGCTCACGTCGGGTAATTGGCCGCGACGGGGAGTGCGTCCGAGCGGATACACCACCACCGGATACTGGAACAGCTGACCGGCGGGTGGCTCAGCCGGCCAGTGCCGGCTCCGGGGTCCAGCCCGGTCCGGCGAACACGTAGCGCAGGCGGTCGTTCAGATTGTCGGCCGATGCCACGTCCTTGGCGATGCTCACGAACTCGCCGTAGGCCATCTTCACCGGATTGTTCGTGCGGATGTTCTTGGTGAGTCCGTACTGAACCTGACGAATCTCGGGCTCGAACGTCTCGAAGAAACGATCCCAGATGATGAGGATGCCGCCGTAGTTCTTGTCGATGTACTGCTTGTTCGCTCCGTGGTGCACGCGATGATGCGATGGGGTGTTGAAGATCTTCTCGATCGGTGCGGGCAGTCGATCGATGGCCTCGGTGTGGATCCAGTACTGGTATAGAAGATTCAGTTGTCGGGCCTTCAGGAACGTGCCGTACCGATATCCGAGCAACGACATGGGCCAGTACACCCACGTGGTGAGCACGCCCGACCACGTCTGGCGAAGAGCGGTGGACAGGTTGTAACGACGTCCGGAATGGTGCGCCGCATGATCGGCCCAGAACAGTCGGACCTCGTGCATCCAGCGATGGTTCCAGTAGTAGAGGAAGTCCCACACGATCATCGCGCTGAGGATGGAACCGCGATGCGAACCGATGTTGCTCACGCGATGTCGGAACAGGAAGCCGTGCGCGCGGCGGTACACGCCGTCGAGGGCGAAGCCCACCACGATGGAGCCCACCAGCAAACCGAGGCTTCCCGCGGTGTCCCGCTTCTCGTACCCGAGGGGAACGAGGGGGTCCGGAGTGGGATCACCGTCGTCCACCGGCGCGACCGCGTCCACGGGGGGAAGTTCGCGCGAGCGGCGACGCTTCAACACGCGGTGCTCCCAGATCATGGTGGCCACGAACAGGGGCAGGGTCAGCTTGTCGATCAGGTCGATCTTCTTCAGCGGACTGGCCATGGGCCCACGGTACCGCCCGCGTCAGGACAACTTCTTGGCCAGGCGCAGGCCGGAGAGCGAGCTCGGATCAGCCAGACCCTTCATGGCGATCTCGTAGTCGGGCAACGCGTACACCTCTCCGTCGTCCCCGATCATGAGGAATCGGTCGAACTTGGCCAGGAACGTGCGGTCGTGACTGACGGCGATGACGGTGCCCTCGAATCCGTCCAGAGCCTTCTCCAGGGCTTCGGACGATTCGATGTCGAGGTTGTCGGTGGGTTCGTCCAACAACAAAACGTTGTGACCCTCGAGCTCCAGACACAGGATCTCCAGGCGGGCCTTCTGACCACCGGACAACGTCTGGAACTCCTGTCGTGCGTTGTTCACCAATCCGTAGCGGGCGAGCGCCCGCATGGACTTCTCGTCGTCGATCAGACGATCACGGACGATGTCGATGCATTGGCGACCCGTGAAATCGGGACGATCGTTGATCTGCGTGAAGACACCCACCGAGGTGCGTGGCCCGAAGGTGATGGTGCCCTCGTCGGGGGTGGCGCCGTTCAACACCGCGAGCAGATGACTCTTGCCGGTGCCGTTCGGTCCGATCAGGCCGACGCGCTCACCGTGGTACACCTCGTCGGAGAACGGGAAGAACAGACCGCCCACCGAGACGTTCTCCAACTTGGCGACACGGCGAGCCGCGTCCGCGCCACGC
>WLEG01000025.1 GCA_009704425.1 Actinomycetota bacterium
ACCCCCTCGGCGAGGCAGTGGGGTCCTCCCGAGTTGTTCGCCACGTTGCCGCCGATGGAGCAGCTCTGCTGGCTGCTCGGATCCGGTGCGAAGTGCAGGCCCCATCGGGACACGTGGCGCGTGAGGTCCAGATTCAACACACCGGGCTCGACCCACGCCAAACGCGCCACGGGATCGACATCGAGGACGCGGTTCATCTTGGTGGTGCACACGACCACCGCACCGCCGATGGGGGTGGCCCCACCGGCGAGGCCGGTTCCGGCGCCGCGGGCCACGAACGGAACGCCGTGGGCACGGCACACGTCGACGATCCGACGAACCTCGTCGGCGGTCGTCGGATAACAGATGGCTCCCGCTCGGCCCACCAGGTTGGACGCATCGTGACCGGCGAGCATCAACTCGGTCGTGTTGTCGCGAACCGCGTCGGCCCCCAGCGCCGCGCGCAGATCGCGCAACAGGGTGGTGGTCATCGGTGGCGTCGCGGGCCGCGACGGTGTCGACGGCCCGTGGGTTCGTCGACCTGACGCAACACGATCACCCGACTGGCCGCCACCGGAGTGCCGTCGACCAGAACGGAGTCCCCGGGAGAAACGGGATCGATGGACGTCCCGGAGTCGAGGTGGTCGACGCGACCATCACGTCGCGCGCGCAGTTCGGCCTCGCGATCGCGCATCGCGTCGCGACCCTCCCGGAACGCCGCTTGCACGTTGCCGAGTCGTGAGCGCGTCGCCTCGGCCGCGCGTCCGGCCACTTTCACCGGGCCCATCGCCCCGATGGTGCGCTTCACCCGTCGGCCGGCGAACAACACGCCACCCACACCGGCCACGATTCCCGAGACGAACCAGACGAGTCTCTTGATCATCCGCGCCTCCGCCGTCCACGACGCGAGTCGTCCACGACCACCAGATGTTGCCCGGTCGTCGTGCGTCGCTCGATCTCGCGATTCTCGCGTCGACGCAGACGGCGGGCCGCACGGCTGGTACCGGTGGCCAAGGCCGTGGCCTTGATGACCGGAGCCGAGAGGGCGAGTCGGGCCACCCGGCCCGAGGAGGCCACCGCGTCGGAGATCGCCTCGGCGGAACCGAGGACCCGATCGAAACGGTCGAGGTCGTGGCGCGCCTCCTCCACCGCGTCGCGGGCCTCGTCGGTGGAGGCGCGGAGTTCGGCCAACAGCGGTCGGGTCTCGTGACGGAGATCGGTGAGTTCGCCGCGCAGGATGCGCAAGGTGTCGAGCACCCGCATCAGAACCACGATGAGGGCGGCGAAGCCGATGGTGAGCAGCACCGCGGCCAGAACGATGGCCAATTCCCCCGCGCTCATGTCCGATCTCCCGACGTCATGATGAATGTTCCTCTCCGTCGACGCGACGATTCTCGCTCATTCGCCGTTCCACCTCGCGCTCGCGCCCGTGATGACTCGGTTCGTACCACACCCGGTCGACCAGCACATCGGGAAGATACTGCTGATCCACCCATCCGGATTCCTCGTCATGAGGGTATCGGTACCCGACGCCGTGCCCGATTTCGGAGGCACTCGAGTAATGGGCGTCACGCAGGTGGGGCGGCACCTCTCCGACCGATCCGTTACGGATGTCCGTGCGGACGTTCCAGATGGCCAGGGCGGCACGGTTGCTCTTGGGGGCGGTGGCGAGATGGATCGCCGCTTGGCTCAAGTTGAGCTGGGCCTCGGGGAGCCCCACGTGCTCCACGGCCTGAGCGGCCGCCACGGCGACCAACAACGAGGTGGGATCGGCCAGACCCACGTCCTCGCTGGCGAAAATGATCATCCGACGGGCGATGAATCGCGCGTCGTCGCCGGCTTCCAGCATTCGGCCCAGGTAGTAGACCGCCGCCTGTGGGTCGCTGCCCCGCATGCTCTTGATGAAGGCGCTGACGATGTCGTAATGGTCGTCGCGGCCGTACCGCAGGGCGCTGGTGCCCAAAGCGGATTCGACGTGCTCCAGTTCGACCGCATCCGGATGGGCCAGCGCGGTGGCCACCTCGAGCGCCGTGAGCACCTGTCGACCGTCACCACCGGCACGATCGACGAGCAATTCGACGGCGTCCTCGCTGGCCGTCGTCCCGACCGCGGCCAATCCCCGACGCACGAGCGTGTCGACCGCTTCTCGTGACAGTGGCTCCAGACGGAACAGCGTGCTGCGCGAACGCAGTGGGGCGTTGACCTCGAAGAACGGATTCTCGGTGGTCGCTCCGATCAGGGTCAACGTTCCGTCCTCGACCGCCGGCAGAAGTGCGTCCTGCTGGGCCTTGGAGAACCGATGGATCTCGTCGAGGAACAGGATGGTCCCCTGTCCGTGCATGCCCAGTCGTCGACGCGCGTCCTCGATGACCTCGCGCACGTCCTTCACTCCGGCGGTCACGGCGCTCAGCTGCGCGAAGTGCCGTCGGGTCGTTCCGGCCACCGCCAGAGCCAGGGTGGTCTTGCCGGTTCCGGGCGGCCCCCAGAAGATCGCGCTGCTCAGCTTGTCCTGCTCGACCAGCCGACGCAGTGGTCGACCGGGTCCCACCAGGTGCTCCTGGCCCACCACGTCGTCGATCGACGACGGTCGCATGCGGGCGGCCAACGGCGCCTGTTCGCGCAGCCGCTCCTCGGCGGCGGCACTGAAGAGATCGCTCACGGGAGGATCCGCGAGAACGCGCGGGCGTAGGCGTCGCGTCGGAAGTCGACGACGTGAGCCACCAGATGATGGGGGTCCATCCAGCGCCAGTCGCCGAACTCGTGCATGTCGGGACGCGGCTCGACCTCGTCGTCGAGCACGCCGAACAGGAACCATTTCTGGATCTGTCCCCGGCGCTTGTGCCCCTCGTGCGTGCGCTCACGGATGTCGGGCGGCCATTCGTAGGCGATCCATTCGGGAAGTTCGAACACCAGGCGGACGTGCTCGACGGTGAGACCCGTCTCCTCGCGCAACTCGCGCCACGCCGCGTCCACGGGCTCCTCACCGGTGTCGAGTCCACCCTGGGGCAATTGCCAGGCGCCGGGTGTGTCGACGCGCTCGAAAGCCATGATGTCGCCGTTCTCACGACGAACGATCAGTGCGACTCCGGCCCGGAATTGTTGGGTGCCCATGACGCCGCGATCAGGTCTTGGGCGGGAGCGTCCGGATGCCGAGTTCGTCCAACTGCTTGGCCTCGGCGCGCGTGGGGGCGTTGGTCATCGGATCCTGCCCACTCTGGGTCTTGGGGAAGGCGATGACTTCTCGGATGTTCTCCTCGCCGGCCAAAATCGCCACCAGGCGGTCGAGACCGAAAGCGAAGCCCCCGTGCGGCGGTGCGCCGTACGTGAAGGGCTTGAGGAAGAATCCGAACTTGCGGTTCGCCTCCTCCTCGCTGATGCCGAGCGCCGTGAACACCTTGCGCTGCATGTCGGGTTCGTGGATACGGATGCTTCCCGAGCCCAGTTCCCATCCGTTGAGAACGAGGTCGTAGGCCAATGCGCGCACCGACATGGGGTCGGTCTCGAACTTGTCCATGTCGTCGGGGTGCGGACGACAGAACGGATGGTGGCCCGGCTTGGGTCGCCCGGACTCCTTGTCGACGCCCACGAACAAGGGGAATTCGACCACCCACACGTAGCGATACGGACCCTGGTGCACGGGCGGACGACCGAGATCGTTGCGCAGTTGCCCGAGGACCTCGCAGGTGGTCATCCACTCGTCGGCGACGATCAGGATGAGGTCACCGGTCTCGGCTCCGAACGTGGACGTGAGAGCACTCTGCTCGGTGTCGGTGAGGAACTTGGCCACCGGTGAGTCGTAGCCGTCGGCGGTCTTCTTCAACCACACGAGACCCTTGGCCCCCATCTTCTTGGCCTTGTCGGTGAGCTGATCGAGCTTGTTGCGACCGAATTCCTCGGCGCGTCCCGAGGCCTTGATGCCCTTGATGCTGGTGGCACCGGCGAAGGCCTTGAATTCGGTGGCGGAGAAGACGGACGTGAGTTCGTGCAGTTCCATCCCGAATCGCAGGTCGGGCTTGTCGACACCGAAACGATCCATGGCGTCACGCCAGGTGATGCGCTCGATCGGCGAGGGACGCTCGCCGGTGACGGCTTCGGCCGCCGACAGGACGGCCTCGCTGATGGCGGCCAACACGTCGTCCTGGTTCACGAAGCTCATCTCGGCGTCGAGCTGCATGAACTCGTACTGACGATCGGCGCGCAGGTCCTCGTCGCGCAGACAACGCGCGATCTGGTAGTAGCGGTCGATTCCGGCCACCATCAGCAACTGCTTGAACAACTGCGGGCTCTGGGGTAGCGCGTAGAACGAACCGGGTTCCTTCCGCGACGGCACGAGGAACTCGCGCGCGCCCTCGGGCGTGGACGGCACGAGCATGGGAGTCTCGACCTCGACGAAACCCTGGCGTTCCATGGCCGATCGCACCGCGGAGTTCACCTTGGCGCGCGTGCGGATGTTGCGCTGCATTCGCTCGCGACGGATGTCGAGGTAGCGGTACTGCAGACGCACGTTCTCGTCCACCTCGTCGGCGCGCTGATCCACCGGGAACGGCGGCGGCTCGGCCGATCGCAGCACCTCCACGACGCATTCGCCGATCTCGACCGTTCCGGTGGCGATGTTGTTGTTGACGGTTCCGTCGGGACGGGGACGCACGATTCCGGTGACGCGCACGACGTACTCGCTGCGCACGTCGACCGCGTTGTCGATGACGCATTGGACGATGCCCGTGTGGTCGCGCAGATCGACGAAGGCCAACTTGTCGCCGTGCTCACGACGCTTGGCGACCCAACCACACACCGACACGGTGGCGCCGGTGAGGCCGTCGCCGATCTCTCCGCACATGTGGGTGCGCATTGACGTCTGACGATTCGATGTGCTCATGACAGGACTTTCCTCAATGTGGTGGTCAACTCGGAGCGGGGGACGCTGGTTTGCTCTCCCCCGTCGCGCAGGGGTCGGACGACCGCGGTTCCCGCGGCGGCCTCGTCGGAGCCGATGATGACCGCGACGGTGGCACCGCTGCGGTCGGCGGCCTTCATCTGGCTCTTCATGGAACGATTCTCGAAGGCTCGGTCGGCACTGATTCCGGCGGCACGAAGCTGGTCGGTGATCGTGAGCGCGTGCAGGCCCCCGGTGGTGTCGACGACGAACACGTCGACCCCCTGTTCCCGGGCGGCGAACACACCCTCGTCGTCGCAGGCGAGCAGAGTGCGATCGAGCCCGATGGCGAATCCGACGCCGGGCGTCGCCGGTCCACCGAGGTCCTCGACCAGACCGTCGTAGCGTCCACCGCCACCGAGGGCGTTCTGCGCCGAATCGAGGGTGCCGCCCACGTACTCGAAGGTGGTGAACCGGTAGTAGTCGAGGCCCCGTACGAGGCGCTCGTTCACGACGAAGGGAATGTCGAGGGCCCGCAGCCCGTCGAGGACCGTGGCGAAGCTGGAGCGGGCCGTCTCGCTGTGGAAGTCGGCGATCCGCGGTGCCGACGCGATGACGTCGGAATCGGCGGGACGCTTGGAGTCCAGCACCCGCAGGGGGTTCTTGGCGAGCGTGACGCGACTCTCGGGGCTGAGGCGCTCGATGTTGGTCTCGAAGTGGTCGCGCAACGCCGCCACGAAGGCGGTGCGGTCGGCCGGTTCACCGAGGCTGTTGACCGTCAACGTGACCTGGCGGAGCCCGAGCATCTGGAAGAAGCGCCAACCGAGAGCGATCACCTCGACGTCGAGGAACGGGTCGTCGGGTCCCAGAACCTCGATGCCCACCTGATCGAACTGGCGGTAGCGCCCACGCTGGGGCTTCTCGTAGCGGAAGTTCGGTCCGGCGTACCAGACCTTCCAGGGTGTGGCCGGTCGGTGTTGGACGAACGCGCGGCACACACTGGCCGTCTGCTCGGGGCGCAGGGCCACGTGACGTTCACCCTTGTCGACGAAGTCGTACATCTCCTTTGTGACCACGTCGGTGGCTTCTCCGACACGATGAAAGACTCCGATGTCCTCCAGGAGTGGGGGAACCACCTGTCCGTATCCGGCCGCCGAGACCGTCTCGTCGAAGGTGCGCACGAACCGCCTCCAGCGGGCCGACTCGGGGGGCAGCACGTCCCGCATTCCGGGGCTGGTCTGGAACTCGGGCACGGGTCAAGGCTACCGGCGTGATTCGGGCCGAAAGGGCCCGAATGTCGGGGTCCGAGAGCGCGTCGGGGGGTTCAGTCGTCGCCGTCGGGACGACCGGGAACCGAACGGAACGCGTCGTAGACGCCGTCGATGCGCTTGATCGTGCGCAGGACGGACTCCAGGTGTCCGGGATCGGCCAGCTCGAACTCGAAGTGCATCTTGGCCACCCGGTCGCCACCGGTGTGGGTGCTGCACGCCACGATGTTCACGTGCTGTTCCGACAGTGCGTTGGCGACGTCGCGCAACAGGCGCGAGCGGTCGAGTGCCACCACCTCAACACCGGCGCGGAAGACGGTGCCGGTGGAGGAACCGTCCCATTCCACGTCGACCAGACGCGACGATTGATCGTCGGCGAACGAACCGGCGTTGGCGCAGTCCGAACGGTGGACGCTCACGCCACGACCCCGGGTGATGAAACCCATGATCTCGTCACCGGGCACCGGCGTGCAGCACTTGGAGAGGCGCACGAGCACGTCATCGAAACCCTCCACGTGAACGCCGACGTTGTTGCCCTTACGTCGCAATTCGGTCGGGCGGCGAACCGACGCCGGGAGTCGCTCGTCCGAATCGACCGACTGGAACCTCTGCGCCAAACGTTGAGCGACGGCGCGGGCTCCCACGTGGCCTTCTCCGATGGCCGCGAGAAGGGTGTCGAGATCGGTGTAGTTGAGCGCGGCCATCTCGGCTTCGATCTGGGGACCCTCCATGACCCGGTTGACCGGCAGTCGTTCGCGCCGCAACTCGCGGGTGAGTTCCTCGCGTCCGGCTTCGATCAGGTCCTCGCGACGTTCGCGCGAGAACCACTGCTTGATCTTGTTGCGGGCCTTGGGAGACGAGACGAACTCGAGCCATTCGCGCGAGGGGCTCGCCGTCTCGACCTTGGAGGTGAAGATCTCGCAGGTGTCGCCGCTCTTGAGCTGGTGCGTGAGCGGAACCAGTCGCCCGTTCACCCGTGCTCCGATGCAGGCGTTGCCGATCTCGGTGTGAACCGAATACGCGAAGTCGACGGGACACGAACCCAGCGGCAGGGCCACCACACGACCCTTCGGCGTGAACACGAAGATCTCGTCCTGATCGAGGTCGGTCTTCAGGTTCTCCATGAACTGCGCCGGATCGACGACGTCGCTCTGCCAGTCGATGATGCGGTTCAACCAATCGATGTCGGGGGTCTCGGCTCCGTCCTTGTAGGCCCAGTGGGCCGCCACTCCCCACTCGGCGCGCTGGTGCATCTCGCGGGTGCGGATCTGGATCTCGAGAGGTTTGCCGCCGGGCCCGATGACCGTGGTGTGGAGACTCTGGTACAGGTTGAACTTGGGCATCGCCACGTAGTCCTTGAATCGACCCACGATCGGCTTCCATCGCCCGTGGATGCATCCGAGGGCGGCGTAGCAGTCCTTGACCGAGTCGACGACCACGCGGATGGCGACGATGTCGAAGATCTCGTCGAACTCCTTGCCCTTCTGGATCATCTTCTCGTAGATGCTCCACAAGTGCTTTCCGCGTCCGGTGACGTCGGCATCGATGTTCAGCTCGGCCAAATGCGCCCGAACGTCGGCCATGGCCTTGGCCAGGTAGACGTCGCGCTCCGGGCTTCGGGTGCTGACCAGATGGTCGAGTTCGCTGTATCGCTTCGGGTACATGGAGGCGAAGGCCAGGTCCTCCAACTGTTGCTTGAGACCTTGCATGCCCAGCCGGTGCGCGAGCGGCGCGTAGATGTCGAGGGTCTCGGATGCGATGCGTTGCTGCTTGTCGACGGGCATCGCGGCGATGGTGCGCATGTTGTGCAGGCGATCCGCCAGCTTGATGATCAGGACGCGCAGGTCCTTGGCCATGGCCACGAGCATCTTGCGCATCGTTGCGGCCTGCTGCGCCTCCTTGGAGTCGAACTGGATCCGTTCGAGTTTCGTGACGCCGTCGACGATGGCGGCCACCTCGGCTCCGAACTCTCGCTCGACGTCGGCGACGGTGATCTCGGTATCCTCGACCGCGTCGTGCAACAACGCGGCCGCCACTGTCGTCTCGTCCAGTCCGATGTCGGCCACGATCTTGGCCACGGCCAACGGGTGGTTGATGTATCCCTCTCCGCTCTTTCGCTTCTGCTGCGAGTGGGCCAGCCGGGCGACCTCGAAGGCCTTGGTCATGGCGGCCGTACCGGACTTGGGATGACGACGACGGAAGGATGCGATGACGGGGGACAATTCGTCGTTGGGCGAACCGCTCTGTCGTCTCCAAGGCAGGAGTCGGGTCACCGTGGCCATACGACCATTATCCCAGCCCGGGGCCGGTTCGTGCGCCGACGGAGGCCGAAGTTCCGGTGACGGCGCGGCGTCAGTACGTGATCAACGACTCGACGGGCACACCACCGAGCTTGTGGCGTCCGTTCAGGAACGCCAGTTCGAGCAGGACGCCGAGTCCGACCACCACGCCGCCGAGACCGGTGACCAGACGACACGTGGCCGCGGCCGTACCACCCGTGGCCAGCACGTCGTCCACGACCAGGATTCGTTCGCCGGGATGCACCGCGTCACGGTGAATCTCCAACTTGTCGGTGCCGTATTCGAGTTCGTACTCCTCGCGAGCGACCGCCCACGGCAACTTGCCGGCCTTGCGCACCGGCACGAAACCGGCACCCAACTCCACCGCCACCGGAGCACCGAGAATGAAGCCACGGGCCTCGACGCCCACGACGCGCTCGACGCCGAGGGACCGGAAGCGATCGGCCAGGCCGACGATCGCTTCGCCGAAAGCCGGACCGTTGCCGAGCAACGGCGTGATGTCCCGGAAGGTGACCCCGGGCGTGGGGTAATCCTCGATGGCGCGGATCAGGTGTTCCATGCGGGCCTCGTTCAGCGACGGCGCTTCTTGCGCGGGCGGGGCGGGTGCGTGAGCAACGCTCCCGGGGTGACGTTGGCCGATGGTGCCGTTTGCTCGTCGGCCTGCACCTGACGCCGGACGTTCTTCAGTCCGCTCGACGTGCCGGTCACGACCATGTGTTCCAGCTCGGGGCCGGTCGAGTGCAGGCCGCGCAGATTCTTGAAACGCGGCTCGCGCTCCTTCAGTACCGCCAACAAGGGTGAGGCCACGAAGATGGACGAATAGCTGCCGATCGACAGGCCCACGAGCAACGCAACGGCGAACTCGCGCAGGGCCACGGCACCGAACACCCCGGAACCCAACACGAGCAACGAGATCACGGGAAGTACCGCCGCGAGGCTGGTGTTCAGCGAACGCATCAAGACCTGGTTCATGGAGACGTTGGTGATGTCGGCCATGCCGGTGCGGGTGGCGGCGAATCGTTCGATGTTGTCCTGTACCTTGTCGAACACCACGATCGTGTCGTACAGGGAGAATCCGAGAATGGTGAGAAAGGCGACCACGGTCGCCGGGGTCACCTCGAACCTGAAGACCGAATAGATGCCCACGCTGATGAGGACGTCGTGCAACATCGCCGCGATGGCGGCCACGGCCATGCGCCATTCGAAACGCCACGCGATGTAGATCGACACCAGAACGAGGAACACCACCAGGGCGCGCACCGCTTTCTCGGTGATGGAGCGACCCCACGACGAACTGACGGAGCTGACGGAAACGTCGTTCACGTCGACACCGGCGGCCTCGGCCAAGGCGGCCTGCACCGCCGAGCGAACCTCCGTGGTCTGGTCCCCCACTTGGATCCGGATGGACTCGACATCTCCGCTCTTGAGCGTCTGAACCTTGGCGTTGGCCACCTCGACGCCGTTCTCCTCCACCACGGCTCGGGCCTCGTCGGTGCCGAACGTCGACGAGGCCGGAACCTGCCAGGCCACGCCGCCCTCGAAGTCGATGCCCAGGTTCAAACCCGAGGTGAGCAGGGAGACCAGGGTGACGATCACCAGTATTCCCGAGAAGAGAAAACCGTAACGACGACGGCCGTAGAAGTCGATGGCGGTCTCACCGTGATACAGCCGTCCGAGAAGGCCGCGGCGTTTGGCGATTCGTGTGTCGCTCATGCGGCACCTCCGGGGGCGAGTGCGGACGAGTCGACACCGAAGACGCGTCGACGGGCGATGAACTCCGAGCGAGCCAGCAACAACATGGTGGGTCGCGTGAAGAACCACGCCACGATCATGTCGCACAGTGTCGACAGTCCGAGGAAGAACGCGAATCCACGCACCGAACCCACGGAGAGGTACCAGAGCGTGAACGCACCGAGAAGTGACACGATGTCGGCCGCCAGGATGGTGCGCCACGCGGACTTGAATCCCCGCTCGGCGGAGTTACGAAGCGTTCGCCCGGACTTGACCTCGTCCTTCAGTTTCTCGAAGAAGACCACGTACGAGTCGACGGTGACACCGATGGAGACGATGATGCCGGCGATTCCGGCCAGGCTGAGGGCCAGGCCGTTGGTGCTGGACAGCAACGAGATCACGTTCCACTGGATGACGCCGGAGATGAGCAGACCCACAACCACGATCGCGGCCAGGCTGCGGTAGTACAGCAACATGAAGAGCAACACGAGGGCGACTCCGATGAGGCCGGAGATGATCGCGGCCCGCAGCGAGTCGCTTCCCAGGGTCGGCGACACCGTCTGAACGGCCTGAACCTGCAAGCGGACCGGCAACGCACCACTCTTGAGCACCCGGGCCAGGTCCTTGGCCTCGCCTTCGGAGAAGCTGCCGGTGATGTCGACGCCACCGGTGAAGCTGGGTTGGTTCACGCTCGGTGCCGACTGCACGACACCGTCGAGGACGATGGCCATCCGGCCCGAAGGACACGACGCGTCCTTGGCGAAACACCGCGCGGCTCCGCTGTTCCAGAGATCGGCGCCGGTGGCACCGCCGCGCAGCGTGACGCGCACTCCCCAACCTCCGGAGATGATGTCGGCTTGCGCGTCGTTGTTGAACACCTCACCGGTGGCGAAGGCGGGTCCCAATTGGTAGAACTCGGTGCCATCGGCGTTCTGCACGAAGACGGTGGCGCTCGGGTCGGTGGGGTCCGGCATGTCGGCCGGGAGGGTGACATCGGTGGTCGGCGCTTCGGTTCCCGTCGGAGCATCGGTCGTGACCACCGAGGTGGTCGTGGACGACGCTTCGACCACGGAGGTGTCCGGTGTCGTGGTGGTTTCCGTGGGAAGAGTGGTCACGGCGGCCGGCCGCGACGGGCCGCCCGGAAGTGTCGTGCTCGACGTGGCGGCCATCGTTGACGTCGTTGACGTGGTCGACGTGGCTTCACCGTCGGTGGCGGCCGTGGTGGTCGACGATCCGTCGTCGACCACGGAATCGGCGGTGTCGATCACCTGCGACAGCAGGACGGGACGCAGGAGCACCGCACCGGTGACCTGAACCAGCTTGATGGCCTCGTCCTGGTTGTCGACACCGGGAAGGTTGACGACGATCGCGTCGCCCTGACGGATGATCTCGGGCTCGGCCACTCCGAGGGAGTCGACGCGCTCGCGAATTCTCTCGACGGCCAGGTCCAGACTCTCGGAGTTGTAGTCACCGACGGGTTCCTGGGTGACCGAAACACCACCTTGAAGGTCGAGTCCGAGAGATGGTTCGTTGCCGGCGACGAGGTTTCCGGCCAACGAGCCGAACACCACGACCAACAGGCCGAACAACGTGAGTGCGAGACGACGACGTGTCATGGGATACCGATCATTCCGACGCGGGGGTCGTGGGCTCGGTGGGCTCGCCACCGGCGGGCTCCTCGGCCGGGTTCACCCGACGCAGAAGCGCGTTGCGCGAGATCCGGATCTCCACGTTCTCGGCGATCTCGAGCCACACGATGTCACCGTCCATGGCGGTCACGAAGCCGTAGAGGCCCGAGTTGGTGATGACCTCGTCGTCGACGGTGATCGCCTGCTGGAGCTCCTGCTGGGCGCGCATCCGCTTGCGCTGCGGGCGGATCATCAAGAAGTACATGGCCAAACCGATGAGGGCCATGAACCCGAACGTGAAGAGAGCGCTTCCACCGCTGTTCTGCTCGGCGGTGGCGATGATGGAGGCGATATTCGACATGGAGATCCTTGATCAGAGGGGGTCGGACGACCCGCGACAGCCTAGTCGTCGGGCCCGCGGATCGGGGGTGGCTGACACGGACGGGATCAGCCGCCGTTGCCCCAAACGTCGAGGATCTCCCGGCGGAGGGTCGCCAAGGTCCCGGTCGAGATGGCCGCGCGCATGCGGGCCATCAGATCGAGGGTCCACGCCACGTTGTGCAGGCTCATCAGGCGCGAGCCGGTGGGCTCGTTGACCTGCAACAGATGGCGCAGGTACCCCCGGGTGTGGCGTTGGCACACCTCGCAACGGCACTCAGGGTCGAGTGGTGCGTCGTCGAGGGCGTTCTTGGCGTTCTTGATGTGCACCTTGCCCCGACCGGTGAGGGCCGTGCCATGGCGGCCGAGGCGGGTCTGCATCACGCAGTCGAATTGATCGACGCCCAACGTCACCGCCTCCACGAGAGACGCCGGATCACCGACGCCCATCAGATAGCGGGGACGATCGCGCGGAAGGTGCTCGAGTGCGGCCTCCAGCGCCGGCAACATCTCGGCACGGGTCTCGCCGACGGACAAACCACCGATGCCGTAACCGTCGAAGTCGAGTTCGGCGGTTCGCCGGGCGCTCTCGGCGCGCATCACGGGAGAGATGCCTCCCTGGACGATTCCGAACAACGCCTGATCCGGGCGACGATGAGCCGCGCGGGCCCGCTTGGCCCACGCCGAGGTTCGTTCGAGAGCCAATCGAATGACCGGTTCGGGTGAGGGCAACGGCGGGCACACATCGAGAACCATCTGGATGTCGGCGCCGAGTAACTCCTGCGTGGCCACGGCCGACTCGGGGGTGAATAGATGCTTGCTGCCGTCGTACGTGGAGGCGAACGTGACCCCGTCATCGTCGACCTTGGGTTCGAGGGAGAAGACCTGGAATCCGCCGGAATCGGTGAGGGTGAGGCCTCCCCAACCCGCGAACTTTCCGAGACCACCGAATCGCGCCACCACGTCGGCCCCGGGACGCAACATCAGGTGGTACGTGTTGCCCAGAACGATGCGGGCACCCAGGCGCTCGTAGTCCGCGGCGCTCAGGTACTTGATCGCACCACGTGTGCCCAC